>DATDLO010000248.1:0-3710 GCA_036519215.1 Oxalicibacterium sp. | reverse complement strand
TGCGTTGCTTACTGCTTCGCTTTCCGACCGCCGCTGACGCGTTCGATACCGGCAAGATCCTGCCAGCTCTGTGCATCCTCGAATCCCGCTTGCATCAATAGCTGGCGCACGGCCGCTGATTGATCGTATCCATGTTCCATCAACAGCCAGCCATTCGGCTGCAAATAGGTACTTGCATGGCGGCACAGCTTGCGTAGTGCGGACAAACCATCCGCATGATCGGTCAAGGCATCGACCGGTTCGAAGCGTAGATCGCCCGCAGAAAGATGTGCATCGCCGGCGACGATATAGGGCGGATTGGAAACGATCAGATCGAAGCGTTCGTCGGCCTGCAAGGCCGAAAACCAGTCGCTCCGGCGAAAACGGACGGTGCAGCGATTGCGATCAGCGTTTTGTCGGGCGACGATCAGCGCTTCCTCGCTGATGTCGAGCGCGGCGACGCTGGCATCGGGGCGTGTGTGTGCAATGGCGACGGCAATGGCGCCGGAACCCGTCCCCATATCGAGCGTGTGACCGCCTTGCGGCAGCCGTTCCACCGCCAGCTCCACCAGCAGTTCCGTTTCGGGGCGTGGGATCAGCACGGACGCATTCACGGCGAACGGCAAGCCGAAGAATTCGCGTTCGCCGATCAGGTAGGCAACCGGTTCGCCGGCGATGCGGCGTGCGACCAGTTCGTTCAGATGTGCCGCTTCTTCATCGGTCAACGTGCGTTCGGATTGCGTGAGCAGCTGCACATGCGACAGCTGCATCACATGCTGGACCAGCATGCGCAGTTCGAGCCGGGGCAGGGCGGTGCGTATGCCACGCAATACGTCGGCCAGCGTTTCGCCGCTCCGAAAGGCGGGGGGCGACATGGATGTCAGCGGTTGCGTTGCAAGGCGGTGCGCAGCAGCACGACGGCGAAGATGGCGTACCAGACCAGCGTCCATTGCGGCAGCGACAGGCCCAGTATCGGCGCATATTCGGTCGCGCACAGGCCGTCCGCCTTGAACAGGAAAGGCAGCCAGTCGGCGAACGGCAGGCGGTTCATTGCCGTTTCCAGCGGATCGATGCCGCAGGAAACCGTCGGATGCGCTTTCACATACAGATGCCAGCCGGCGATGCCGGCGCCGGCCATCGAAGCGAATGCAGCCAGTAGTGCACCGGCCTTGACGGCGGCGCGCGGCAGCCAGGCGACGACGAGGCAGATGATCGCGATGGCGGCGAAGGCATAGCGCTGCATCACGCACAGCGGGCAGGGCAGCATGTCTTCGAAGAATTGCAGGTACAGCGCGATGCCCAGCAGCGCGATCGAAATGAAGGCAATGCTGAGCAGGGTGGTGCGGTAATTGTTCATGTCCGGCTTTCGAAATGCGATCGTGAAAATTCGATGAATGAACGGCGTGGCGGAAGCCTACAGCAATTCCGTTCAGGCCGCTTCGGCCAGCGAGGCCAGCAGCTCGGCCTGGTGTTCGGCAGCAAGCGCGTTCGTCAGTTCCGTCAGGTCGCCGTCCATGATGAAGTCCAGCTTGTACAGCGTCAGGTTGATGCGGTGATCGGTCATGCGGCCCTGCGGAAAATTGTAGGTGCGGATGCGTTCGCTGCGGTCGCCGGAACCAATCAGCGATTTGCGCGTGGCCGCTTCCTTCGATTGCTGTTCGCGCAGCTGCACGTCCTTGATGCGCGCGGCCAGCACTTTCATCGCTTGCGCCTTGTTCTTGTGCTGGCTGCGATCGTCCTGGCATTCGACGACGATGCCGGTCGGAAGATGCGTGAGGCGCACGGCCGAATCGGTCTTGTTGATGTGCTGGCCGCCGGCGCCGGAGGCGCGGAAGGTATCGATGCGCAGGTCGGCCGGATTGATGTCGACATCCTCGACTTCATCGGCTTCCGGCATCACGGCGACTGTGCAGGCGGACGTATGGATGCGCCCCTGGGTTTCGGTGACGGGCACGCGTTGCACGCGATGGCCGCCGGATTCGAACTTGAGTTTCGAATAGGCGCCGTGGCCAATGATGCGTGCGATTACTTCGCGGTAGCCGCCGAGTTCTGATTCGGAAGCGGAAACGATTTCGACCTGCCAGCGATTGCGTTCAGCAAAGCGCGTGTACATGCGCAGCAGGTCGGCGGCGAACAGCGCCGATTCGTCGCCGCCGGTACCGGCGCGGATTTCGAGGAAGATGTTGCGTTCGTCGTTCGGATCTTTCGGCAGCAGCATCATCTGCAGATCGTGTTCGAACTGTTCGATGCGCGCCTTCGCGTTCGAGATTTCTTCCTGTGCGAATTCCTTCATGTCCGGATCGGACAGCATGCCTTGCGCGGCTTCGATGTCGTTGCCGGCCTGCTTGTAATCCTGATACAGCGCGACCAGCGGACCGAGTTCGGCATGTTCGCGCGTCATCTTGCGATAGTTGTCCATGTCGGACGTCGCGTTTTCCTGTATCAGCAACAGGTTCAGTTCGGCCAGGCGTTCTGTCAGCTGGTCGAGTTTGGCAAGCATCGATGGTTTCATCTTGATAGCGAATCGAAAAATCGGGAGAAGGTAGCGACATCGCAGTGCGATGCGGCGAACGGATGCTGCATGCGAACCATGCAGCGGGTGACAGGGCGTCGCTAGCGTTTAGTGCGGAACAGTTGCGGCAGCAGCGAGGCCAGGCGTGCGCGTTCATCGCCCTGTGCATGGTGCAGCGCTTGCTGCGGGCCGTGCAGGAATTTGGCGGTCAGGCCCTTCGACAGCGCTTCGAGAACGGCATCGACATCCTCGCCCTTGGCAAGCAGCTTGCGGGCGCGATCGAGTTCGGCCATGCGCATCGCTTCGCTGGTTTCATGCAAATCCTGGATCAGCGGTACGACGGAGCGCGAATCGACCCAGTGCATGAACGACTGCACGCGGGTTTCGATGATGGCTTCGGCCTGTGCGACGGCGGCCTGGCGATTTTCGACGCCGGTCTGCACGAAGGCGCCGAGATCGTCGACGGTGTACAGATAGGCATCGTTCAGGCGGCCGATTTCTTCCTCGATGTCGCGCGGCACGGCCAGGTCGACCATGAACATCGGCTTGTGGCGGCGTGTCTTGATCGCGCGTTCGACCATGCCGAGGCCGATGATGGGCAGCGACGAGGCGGTCGACGAGATGACGACGTCGTATTGCGCCAGTTGGTCCGGCAGTTCGGCCAGGCGAATCGCGTGGCCGTTGAGACGGTGTGCGAGCGCTTCGCCGCGCTCCTGCGTGCGATTGGCGATCGTTAGCGATTTCGGATTCTGTGCGGCGAAATGCGTGGCGCACAGTTCGATCATCTCGCCGGCGCCGATGAACAGCACATGCTGTTCGGACAGCTTGTCGAAGATGCGCTGCGACAAGCGCACGGCGGCCGCCGCCATCGATACGCTGTGCGCGCCGATTTCCGTCGTGCTGCGTACTTCCTTGGCAACGGCGAAGGTGCGCTGGAACATCTGGTGCAGATAGGTGCCAAGCCCGCCGGCCGCTTCTGCCTGGCGTACTGCATCCTTCATCTGGCCGAGAATCTGCGGCTCGCCCAGTACCATCGAATCGAGTCCGGAAGCGACGCGGAAGGCGTGGCGCACGGCGTTGTCCTGCGGTAGCGCATACAGATACGGCCGCAGTTCGGGATAGGAGAGCTTGTGATAGTCGGCGAGAAAATGCGCGGTCAGGTCGAGCGCTTCGTCGATGCCGCCGGGCACGTCGCTGGCCGCATACAGTTCGGTGCGGT
>DATDLO010000247.1:0-4427 GCA_036519215.1 Oxalicibacterium sp. | reverse complement strand
CGCGTCTATCCAGCGGCTCGCTTCCAGTACGGCGGCCGTCATCGCACGTGCAGTGTTCGGATGCTTCGCCACCCAGTCGGACGTGGTGCCCAGTACCTTCTCTGGATGGTCCTTCCAGATTTCCTGCGACGTCGCCGCCGTGATGCCGATGCCGTCGACAATCGCGCGATGGTTCCACGGTTCACCCACGCAGAAGCCGTCCATGTTCCCGATGCGCATGTTCGCCACCATCTGCGGCGGCGGCACCGTGATGACCTTCGCATCCTTCATCGGGTTGATGCCGTAGGTCGCCAACCAGTAATACAGCCACATTGCGTGCGTGCCGGTCGGGAAGGTCTGCGCAAACGTGTATTCGCGCTTGTTCGCCTGCATATACTTCGCCAGAGAAGCACCATTCACCGCGCCACCGTCGGCCAGTGCCTTCGACAGCGAAATCGCCTGACCGTTATTGTTCAGACTCATCAATACCGCCATGTCCTTCTTCGCGCCACCGATGCCGGCATGCACGCCGTAGACCAGGCCGTACAAAACATGCGCCGCATCGAGCTCGCCGTTGACCAGCTTGTCGCGCACGCCGGCCCACGACGACTCCTTGCTCGGTGTGATCTTGATGCCGTACTTCTTGTCGAAGCCCATCACCGACGCCATCACGACAGAGGCGCAGTCGGTCAGCGGAATGAAGCCGACCTTCACTTCCGTTTTTTCCGGCTTGTCCGAACCAGCCGCCCACACACCTCTGGTCGCCAGTCCGCCAAATGCGGTCGCCGCCGCTGCCGCCTTGATAATGGTGCGTCGTGTCGTATTGATGCTGTCGTCTTTCGTCGTCATGTTTTCTCCCGATAGCGCGTTGGCGGATAAATGAAATCGCAATAAAAAAGCGTCCGCATCACCACGCGCGAATTGCGCATGCGATGCGGACGCCTTTGTCCGGAAGGAAGTCGCCGCCCTTGGCTACTTCCCCGATATATATTCAGTACACCGTCATTAGTGCATTCTCCATACAGCAATGAACGTGCCAGCAGTTTTCCCGCAACGGGCACCATTCATGTACGTTTGATGCGTCTTTTTCGTGCAGGCGGCAACATCGACGCCACCAAACGATGCACGGTATTCACATTGATCTAGCCAAGCAGATCCGCTGCCTCGATAAGGCGCTGCGCCAGTTCCGACAGGCGCAGGTTCTTGTCCATCGCCATTCGCCGCAGCTTGCCGTACGCCTCGTCTTCGCTGACGCCATGCCGCTTCATCAGCAACCCCTTCGCGCGCTCTACCGTCTTGCGCTCGGCCAGCTTCAGCTTGGTATCCGACAATTCGTTGCGCAGCTTCTGGTCGGCGTTAAAACGTGCCAACGCCACATCCAGCACCGGCTTGACGCGCTCGGAAGACAAGCCGGCGACGATATAGGCCGACACGCCAGCCGCCATCGCCGCTTCCATGCTTGAGCGATCCTGGTCTTCGGTAAACAACACGATAGGGCGCGGCGCCTCGTGCGTCGCCATCACGACGTGTTCGAGCACGTCGCGCGCATCGGATTCGGCATCGATGATGACCATGTCCGGCTGCAGTTGCGACACGCGGTCAGGCAGATGCATGTCGGCCGGGAACACCGCGACGATGTTGTAGCCGGCTTCCAGCAGGCCGATGCGCAATGCGCGTGCACGGCCGTCGCGCTCCAGCGCCATGTCATCCGCTTCGCTGTCGGCCAGTGTATTGATGATCACTATGCGCAGCGAACGCCTGTCGGAGCGCGCATCCGGCAATGATTGCCTGCTTCCGGCGAGCGAAGAATCGATGTGGTCAGGACAAGTCATGGCAGTGTTCAGCCGCATGGCGCGGCGATGAAAAACGGGGAATACGCTACAATCCACGCAAGAACCACGCCAACTTCGCACCAACCTTCCCGCCCGGCTTTCTCCCATGCTCGTTCTCGGTATCGAATCTTCCTGCGACGAAACAGGACTCGCGTTGTACGACACACAACACGGCCTGCGCGCGCATGCGCTGCACTCGCAGGTACGCATGCATGAGGAATACGGCGGCGTGGTGCCGGAACTGGCATCGCGCGATCACATCCGCCGCGCCATTCCATTACTGGAAAAAGTATTGACCGACAGCGGCATCGCCCGCAGCGATATCGATGCCATCGCCTACACGCAAGGCCCCGGCCTGGCTGGCGCGCTGCTGGTCGGCGCATCGGTTGCCTGCGGTCTCGGCCTCGCGCTCGACAAACCCGTGCTCGGCGTGCACCACCTGGAGGGCCATCTGCTGTCGCCGTTGCTCGCCAGCGATCCGCCGGAGTTTCCGTTCATCGCGCTGCTGGTCTCCGGCGGCCACACGCAACTGATGCGCGTCGATGGCGTCGGCCAGTACAAACTGCTGGGCGAAACGCTGGACGATGCCGCAGGCGAAGCCTTCGACAAATCCGCCAAGCTGCTTGGCCTCGGCTATCCGGGCGGCCCGGCAATTTCGCGCATGGCCGAGTTCGGTGATCCGCTTGCCTACAAGCTGCCGCGCCCGATGCTGCATTCCGGAAATCTGGATTTCAGCTTTTCCGGCCTGAAAACGGCAGTGTTGACGGTGGTAAAAAATCATCCGGCCAACATCTGCGAACAGGACAAGGCCAATATCGCGCGCGCCTTCGTCGATGCAATCGTCGATGTGCTGACGGCCAAATGCGTCAACGCGCTGAAGCAGACGGGATTGAAGAAACTGGTGATCGCCGGCGGCGTCGGTGCGAATCAGCAGCTGCGCGAATCGTTGAATGCGGCAGCAGCCAAGCGGAAATTCCGCGTCTATTATCCGGAGCTTGAGTTCTGCACCGACAACGGCGCGATGATCGCCTTCGCCGGCGCGATGCGGCTGCAAATCAATCCGAACGCGGCGAAGAAGGATTACGCTTTCAACGTCAAACCGCGCTGGCCGCTGGACAGTATTCGCGAGATTTGATGCAGGATTTGATGCAGGACTACATGCGCACGTTAAGTCAGGCGCTTTATGCAGGCACTTTGATGCAAGCGCATTGATACGAATCTTGATCGCCATGATCGTCCAATAAAAAATCCGGCACGAAGCCGGATTTTTTATTTGCATGCATTGCCTTGCTCATTTCTTCTTGCCGTCCTTGCTACCAAGGCGACCTTCCTTGCCCGCCAGCAGATTGCCGATATTCTTCGCGTGGCGATAAATCAGCAGCGCACTCATCGCCACGATCGCCAGCAGCATGCCGTCGGTACCGAACATCAGGCAATAGAAGAACGGCGCAAACACCGCTGCCACCAACGCCGCCAGCGACGAATAGCGGAATGCATACGCAATGATCAGCCAGGTCGCCAATGTCGCCAGACCGAGCCAGCCGTTGATCGCCAGCAGCACGCCGAGCGCCGTCGCCACGCCCTTGCCGCCCTTGAAGCGGAAGAACACCGGCCACAAGTGGCCGACGAACACCGCCAGCGCCACCAGCGCGATGCCGTTTTCGGCCACGCCGTATTGCGGCCCCAGCATCTTCGCCAGCAGCACCGCCACCACGCCCTTCAGGCAATCGCCGAGCAGCGTCAGGATCGCGGCCTTCTTGCTGCCGCTGCGCAGCACATTCGTCGCGCCCGGATTCTTCGAGCCGTAACTGCGCGGATCGGCCAGCCCCAGCAGCTTGCTGACGATGACCGCGAACGAGATAGAACCGATCAGATACGCCGCAACGACAAACAACGCAGCAAACAGCACAGTATTCATAGTTATCTTCTCAACTGATGGCCGCCATCGCGGCCGGAGCGGCGCTCACTATAAAGCACCGCGCCTCATTATTCTGTTAATTATTTTCGCAGACTATTCCGGCAATGCGCACTGCACCGGCTTCGCGCCCAGTTCGCCCGACAACGTAGCCGGCGCGATGCCGACCAGAAAGCCGCGCCGGCCACCGTTGATATAGATGCGATCCAGCGACAGGATGCTCTCTTCAACATACACCGGCATCGCTTTGCGCGTACCGAACGGCGACGTGCCGCCGATCAGAAAACCGGAATGCCGGTTCGCCACTTCCGGCTTGCACGGCTCCACCGACTTGCAACCGATCTGCCGCGCCAGATTCTTCGTCGACACCTTGCAATCGCCATGCATTAACACCACCAGCGGCTGCGCCTTCTCGTCCTGCATGATCAGCGTCTTCACGACGTGATGTTCGTCCACGCCAAGTTCACGCGACGATACTGACGTACCGCCGTGCTCTTCGTAATCGTAGGGATGCTCGCTGAATGTGACACCGTGCTTGCGCAGCCATTGCGTGGCGGGCGTTTCAGAGACGTGGTCCTTTTTGGCCATGGTGGCGCTAATTTTAGGGCCTGAAAAGGGTGACATTATGCCGCAAGACTGCGCAGCCGGTTCCAATGCAATCGTTTGGACTGCCATTACAGATGGTTACTTCGATCTGTTAT
>DATDLO010000246.1:0-2304 GCA_036519215.1 Oxalicibacterium sp. | reverse complement strand
CCTGAGCGGCCTTCGCCGCGTCTGTTCATGATGCGGCATCAAGGGGGAGTGTGCATGCTGCCGATCTGCGCATCAGCAAATCGTCGCAATGCCGGCAGCGCGCCTTGCGTGCAGCCGGCACTAACGGCTTCCGTCATCAGTCCCCATCTGAAATTTTCCTCGCTCGTTGCCGGCAGGCCAATCCTCCGCCGAAATAAGCGGCATATCGCATTCTCCGGTTTCCGGTTTTCGATTCATTCCCCCATCCCTCAGTATTGATTCCCATGTCAGAAACAAGATTCATCGTGCGTGAACCGCTGCTCGATGCGGCGAAACAGATTCAAGGCTACGAACTGTCCTGGCATGACGGCGGAGCAAGCGGCGGCATGGCCGGCGATGACGAGTTGCAGGAACTGCTGGCGTTCGTCGCATCGCAGTTGCAGAGCAACGAAGTTGCCAGCCTGTATGGCGATGGCGTGCTGTTCTTCGAAACCACACCCGCTGTGATCGCTTCGGATGTGGTCGAGACCCTGCCGGCCAAAGGCACGGTGTTCCGCCTGAGTGCAGCCGATCTGTCGGATAGCGACACGCTGAATCGCGTACAGGAATTGCGGCAGCGCGGTTACGGCATTTCGCTGTGCAATGCCGATGAACTTCCGCTCGGCAGTCCATTGCTGTCTGTTGTCAATTATGTCGAAGGGCCGTTCGGCGGCGAGGAATTGCATGCCCGTACACTGGCGCGTACCGATTTCAAGGCTGCGGGCGTAAAGATCGTGGCCCGCAACCTGGCCGGCTGGGAAGAATTCGATGCCTGCCTGGCTGCAGGCATGCAGGCTTTCCTCGGCAATCTGTACATGCAGCCGCGGCCCGGCCAGGAACGTAAGGAACTGAATTCGGCACAGCTCATCATTGTCCAGTTGATGGAAATGGTGCGGCAGAATGCCGACGTGCGCCAGCTGGAAGACGTCATGAAGCGGGATGCGGGGCTGTCATACAAGCTGTTCCGCTATATCAACAACGCCGGCTTCGGCCTCGGCGCGGAAATCCAATCGCTGCGTCATGCCGTCACGATGCTCGGTTACTCGCCACTGTATCGATGGCTGTCGCTGCTGCTGGCGACGGCGAGCACCAATAGCCATGGCGCGGTATTGATGCAGACCGCCATCGTGCGCGGACGTTTTGCCGAACTGGCAGCGCACGGCATTTTGCCGAAGAACGAGGCTGAAAACCTGTTCGTGGTCGGCATGTTCTCGCTGCTGGACCGCTTGCTCGGGCTGCCGATGGCTGACGTGCTGGCAAAGGTGCATCTGTCCGACGCCGTTTCTCAGGCGTTGCTGACGCGTGAGGGGATTTACGGTCCGTTCCTGGCGCTGGCTGAAGCTTGCGAGGCCGGCAACGGTGATATTTCCGCAATGGCGGACGCATTGTTCATCAGTGCGCGCCGCGTCAACGAAGCCCATCTGGCCGCCCTGGCCTGGTCGCAGGGCATCAAACTCTGATACGTCTCCCTCTCATTACTCCCTGCGCAGACGCTTAAAAGCGGGGAGTTTTCCACCTTATTCTTTCGATGGTGCAACAGCTTTCTGACCAATAATCGACTTCATTGGTCCGTATGGCGTCATCCTGTCGCCGGCCGGAACGATTCAGGAGTCGGCCTTGGCTGAAGAAAGTGATCTCGAAAAGACGGAACCCGCGTCGCCGCGCCGGCTGGAGCAGGCGCGCGAAGAGGGTGACGTTCCGCGTTCGCGCGAGCTGGCGACCTGCACGTTGCTGCTGGGCGCCGGCGCAGCTTTCTGGTTCACCGGCGGCCACCTGATCAAGGAATTGAATGCATTGCTCGCTGCGGGCTTGTCGTTCGACCGCGATATGGCCTACGACATGAACCTGCTGTTCGAGCGCTCTGCAGTCCATCTTGTCGATCTGCTCATTGCCTTTGCACCGGTTGCGCTGGTGCTGATCGTCGTCGCGCTGATGTCGCCGCTGCTGATCGGCGGCTGGCTGTTCAGCGCCAAGGCGCTGCAGCCGAATTTCGGCCGCATGAATCCGATCAAGGGCATCGGCAACATGTTTTCCGTCCGTGCACTGGTTGAATTGCTGAAGGCGATCGGCAAAACCATCCTAGTCGGCTGGATCGCGTGGATGGTGGTGCGCTACGAGATCGACGCCGTGATGGCGCTGAGCGTGGAACCGCTGCAGAGCGGCGTTGAACACGTCGGCCAGTTGCTGCTGGCCAGTTTCATGTTCATCGTCAGCGGGCTGATCCTGATTGCCGCCATCGATGCACCGTACCAGATGTGGCAGCACGCGAAGAAACTGATGATGTCG
>DATDLO010000245.1:0-9781 GCA_036519215.1 Oxalicibacterium sp. | reverse complement strand
TGAAGGAACTGGGTCCGGACAAATTTGAAATCGTTGCACCGTCCGTCAGCATCCTGGCCGAACCGCCGGTTGCCGTGGTTGACAAGGTGGTCGATCGTCACGGCACGCGCAAGGTAGCCGAAGCCTACCTGCAATACCTGTATTCACCTGAAGGTCAGGAAATCGCCGCGAAGAACTACTACCGTCCGATCGACGAAAAGATTGCGAAGAAATATGCAAGCCAGTTCCCGAAAATGAAACTGTTTACGATCGATGAAGTGGCAGGCGGCTGGACCAAGACGCAGAAGGAGCACTTTGCCGATGGTGGTGTCTTCGATCGCATCTACCAGCTTGGCAAGTGATCGTCGTTCATCGAAAGATTCAGGAAACCGCATGAATATCCTGTTGCTCGCCGGCAGCCCGTCCTTGTCGTCGCGTTCCACACGGCTGCTGCATCACGTCGGCGAAAAGCTGGCGCTGCTCGGCCACCGCTACGCAAAGCTGAACGTACGTGATTTGCCGGCAATGGCGTTGCTGCAAGCCGATTTCGGCGACGAGACGCTAAAGGCGGCACGTGTCCAGGTTGCCGATGCGGATGCGGTCGTCATTGCCACCCCGGTCTACAAGGCGGCATACAGCGGCATCCTGAAAGCCTTTCTCGATCTGCTGCCGCAGGATGGTTTGAAAGGAAAACTGGTGCTGCCGCTGGCGACCGGCGGCAGCCAGTCGCACATGCTGGCGCTGGATTACGGCTTGCGCCCGGTATTGTCGTCGCTGGATGCGCGCCATGTATTGCCCAGCATCTATGCGACCGAACAGCAGATCGTGTGGTCGGAGGAGGCCGGTCTGGCGCTCGATCCTGCGATCGCAAAGCGTGTGGCCGACGGCGTGGAAAACCTGTCGGCCAGCCTGATTGCGCTGCAGGACGCGGCAGCGGCCGGCTTCGAGCCGATTCCATTTTCCAGTGTGCGATGTAGCGTCTAGCACCGCATGTGCGGCATGCGATGGAAGCGTCGCACTGAAGCGCACAAATCATCCCGTCATTTTTTGAAACGGCATCGCATGCCGGCGGAATTCCTGTTGCCGAAAAATCTTGAAGAATGGAGAAACGTCGATGAGTGATCCGAAGCAGAAACATGCCGCCAGAAGGCGCACACTGGGTTACCTGTCTGCCGCGGCACTCGGTGCCCTGAGTGCAGGCTTGCCGAAGCTGGCTACGGCGCAGGCGAAAAAAGTCGTGCGTATCGGTTATCAGAAATACGGCACGCTGGTGATTCTGAAAGGAAGCGGTGCGCTGGAAAAACGTCTGGCAGCCGAAGGTGTGGACGTGAAGTGGAGCGAGTTTCCGGCTGGCCCCACGCTGCTGGAAGGATTGAATGTCGGCAGCATCGATTTCGGCACGGCAGGCGAAGCGCCGCCGATCTTTGCGCAGGCTGCCAGCGCCGATCTGGTCTATGTCGGCAACGAGCCGCCATCGCCAGCGGGCGAAGCCATCATAGTGCCGAAGAATTCACCGCTGAAAAGCGTGGCCGACCTGAAGGGCAAGAAGGTCGCGCTGAACCGCGGCTCCAATGTGCATTACCTGCTGGTGAAGGCATTGGAAAAGGCCGGGATCAATTATCGCGACGTCAACGTTTTCTATCTCGCGCCGGCCGATGCGCGCGCCGCCTTCGAGCGCGGCAGTCTCGATGCATGGGCGATCTGGGACCCGTTTCTCGCTGCTGCAGAAAAACAGCTGGGTGCACGCGTGCTGGCCGACGGTACCGGACTGGTTGCCAACCATCAGTTCTTCCTCGTTTCGCGTTCCTATGCAGAAAAGAACGCGCGCATCGTCTCGATCGTGCTCGATGAAATCGACAAGATCGATCAATGGAGCAGCCGCAATCTTCCGGAAGTCGCGACGATCCTGACGAAGCAGACCGGGCTGGACAGCGACGTCGTCGAACTGGCGGCGAAGCGTCTGGCGTACGGCGTGCGTCCGGTCACGCTGGCAGTGATCGCCGACCAGCAGAAGATCGCCGACGTCTTTGCCGAACTGAAGCTGATCCCGAAAAAAATCAATGTGAAAGATGCCGTGATCGTTCCGCGTTCCTGATACCGGGACGTATGACGCACAGGAACGTACATCGGAACACCGTATTGCCTTCAAGGATTGATGATGAGTTTGAATGTTTTCTGGTTTATTCCCACACATGGCGACAGCCGTTATCTGGGCACGTCGAAAGGCGCGCGACAGGTGGATTTCGATTACATGAAGCAGGTGGCGGTGGCTGCCGATACGCTGGGCTACGACGGCGTGCTGCTGCCGACCGGCCGCTCCTGCGAAGACCCGTGGGTTGCCGCGTCCAGCCTGATCGGCGCGACGCAAAAACTGAAGTTTCTGGTGGCGATCCGTCCGGGGCTGAGCACACCGGGACTGTCGGTGCGCATGGCATCGACCTTCGACCGCTTGTCGAAAGGGCGCTTGCTGATCAACGTCGTCACTGGCGGCGATCAGGCAGAACTGCAAGCGGACGGCCTGTGGGCCGATCACGCGGAGCGTTACGAAATCTCGTCCGAGTTCCTGAAGATCTGGCGCGGTTCGATTTCCGGCGAAGGCGGCGAGGCCGGTTTCGATTTCAAGGGCAAGCATCTGCAGGTGAAGGGCGGCAAGACGCTGTATCCGCCGTTGCAGAAACCGTATCCGCCGCTGTACTTCGGTGGCTCGTCGGAAGCGGCGCATGAGCTGGCGGCGGAGCAGGTCGATGTCTATCTGACCTGGGGCGAACCGCCGGCATCCGTCGCAGAGAAGATTGCCGATATCCGCAAACGCGCCGCCAAACATGGCCGCACGCTGAAGTTCGGCATTCGCCTGCATGTGATCGTGCGCGAGACGAACGAGGAAGCATGGAAGGCGGCCGACGAACTGATCCAGTACGTCGACGACGACCTGGTCGCGCGCGCACAGGCATCGTTCAACAAGATGGATTCCGAAGGCCAGCGCCGCATGGCGGCATTGCACGGCGGGCGCAAGGACAAGCTGGAAGTGTCGCCCAATCTGTGGGCCGGCGTCGGCCTGGTGCGCGGCGGTGCCGGCACCGCGCTGGTCGGCGATCCGGAAACGGTGGCGGCACGCATGCAGGAATACGCGGATCTCGGCATCGAGACCTTCATCCTGTCCGGCTATCCGCATCTGGAAGAGTCCTACCGTTTTGCCGAACTGGTGTTCCCGCTGCTGAACAAGGGTAAGGAGCGCAGGGACGAGCCGGCGCTGACCGGGCCGTTCGGCGAAGTGATTTCCAACGACATCCTGCCCAGGGTGTCACAAAGCTGAGGAAATGCGATGAGCGCAGTGTTATCCAATAGCGCGGCAGCGGCCGCAGCAGAAGCGCCGGCAAAACGAATCGCGGCAACCGATGCATGGAAGCGCGTGCTGCCGTGGATCGTGCCGATCCTGTTGCTGGCGGCATGGCAAACCGCCTCGCATTTCGGCTGGCTGTCGAATCGTGTATTGCCGGAACCGTTCGCGGTGGCGAAGGCGGCATGGAGTCTCGCGGAATCCGGCGAGCTGTGGATGCATGCGCAGGTCAGCCTGTGGCGCGCACTGGTCAGCTTCGGTGTCGGCGGCGGCCTCGGCCTGCTGTTCGGTCTGCTGACCGGCACGTTCAAGACGGCGGAGACGCTGTTCGACACGACCTTCCAGATGGTGCGCAACATTCCGTCGCTGGCGTTGATTCCGCTGGTGATCCTGTGGTTCGGCATCGAGGAAACGGCAAAGATTTTTCTGGTCGCGGTCGGCGTGTTTTTCCCGGTCTATCTGAATACCTTTCACGGTATCCGTTCGGTCGACAAGGGTTTGATCGAAATGGCGAAGAGCTACGGCCTGACCGGCTGGGCGCTGTACCGCGATGTGATCCTGCCCGGTGCGTTGCCTTCGATCCTGGTCGGTGTGCGTTTCTCGCTCGGCCTGGTCTGGGTGATCCTGATCGTGGCAGAGACGATTTCGGCGCAATCCGGCATCGGTTACATGACGATGAATGCGCGCGAATTCCTGCAAACCGATGTGGTGCTGGTCGGCATCCTGCTGTACGCACTGCTGGGCAAGCTGGCGGATGTCGTATCGCGCTGGCTGGAACGCTACTGGCTGCGCTGGCATCCCGGCTACCGTCATTGAGATCGCTGAAAGGAGAAGCATCATGCAGAGCAATCCCATCGAGCAGGAAACACTGGATGCAGCGGCGCGGCGCGGCGTGCGTGTAGCCATCGGCAGCCTCGTCAAATCCTATGGCGGACGTGCAGTGTTGCAGTCGGTCGACCTGACACTGGAGCCGGGCGAATTCGTCGCCGTCGTCGGCCGCAGCGGTTGCGGCAAGAGCACGCTGCTGCGTCTGATCGCGGAACTGGAAACGGCGGATCACGGTACGCTGATCTTTGCCGACGGCGAGAAGAGGCCGGAGACGCGCATCATGTTTCAGGATTCGCGGCTGCTGCCATGGAAGAAGGTGCTGCACAACGTTGCACTCGGCCTGCCGAAACGCAGCGGCAAGGCCGATGCATTGAATGCGCTCAGGCAGGTCGGCCTGAACGAACGCGCCGGCGAATGGCCGGCCGTGCTCTCCGGCGGCCAGCGCCAGCGCGTGGCCCTGGCGCGTGCGCTGGTGCACGACCCGGAGCTTTTGCTGCTGGACGAACCTCTGGGTGCGCTTGATGCGTTGACGCGCATCGAGATGCAGCAACTGATCGAATCGTTGTGGCAACAGCGCGGCTTTACCGCGCTATTGGTCACGCATGACGTACAGGAGGCAATCGCCCTGGCCGATCGCGTCGTGCTGATCGAGGATGGCCGCATCACGCTGGACGAACGTGTGACATTGGCGCGCCCGCGGGTACGCGGTAACGCAGCGTTCGCGCAACTGGAAGAACGCATCCTGGCGCGTGTGCTGCAGCAGCCCGTGCCGGTAGGCAGCCCGGATGCCGAACTGGGCGATGTATCGCTGTTGAGGGCGGTCGGTCAGTTCGCCTGGGCGGTCTGAATTTCGCCGGCTTGCGTATCTCTTTATTTATTTTTCCACGCAAATTTTCACGCACTTTTTTATTTGTGCCTTCATTCACTCTTCAAGGAAAACCATGAGCATCGAAAAAATCAACGCCCGCAACCAGTTCAAGGGCAGGATCAGCAACATCATCCTCGGCGACGTGCTGTCGGAAGTCGACGTCGACACGCCGGGCGGCACCGTCACCTCGGTCATCACCACACGCTCGGTCAAGGATCTGGAACTGCAGGTCGGTACCGAAGTGGTGGCACTGGTCAAGGCGACGGAAGTGTCGCTTGCCAAACTGCTGTAAGCGATGCTGTTGCGCGGCATTGCCTGTCGCGCTGCGCGCGCAGCAGTTTTCGCGGAAAGGAAAACGATGAGCTTCCCCGCTTTGCAGGATTACCTGGCGCGTCTGCGCGATGCGCCGGTCGATACTTCCCTGTGACTGGATCGGGAGGGGAAGACCTACGGTCGTTATCTGAACGCCACGCTGACCAACGTGTTCCAGCCGACCCGCGAAATTGGCACCGGTCGCATCGTCGGCATGCAGGGTTTCATGCGCAGCCAGTCGCACAGCGACGATGGCCTGAGCGTCTGGAAGACTTACGCGCATCCTGCTGAGGTCCGGCCATCCGCCACGATACCGGACGATTCGCCGCCGGCCCCATGAAAAACATAAGCTCAGTACACTAGTCACTACTGCAAACAATTGCGGAGGCGACTGTGCGTTATTTCGATTTCAATTCCTGGCATGGCGTACTGACAACGATTCTCGGGCTCGCGGTCTTTACGCTGATCGGCGTGGGTGTGCGCGTGCTGATGATGCAGACCATCCAGCAACGGCGCGAACGGATGAACCGGCAGATCAACGAGCGGCTCAGGACATTGATTGCCGCATATAAAACCCTGGGCGGTTCCTTCACCGGGCAGCTGACGGTCGACCCCACGCATTTGCGCGATCTGCGTCTGGCGGCGCGCGAAGAAGAGGGCGAGCAGGCAGCTGAACAGGACGAGATTCCCGGTTCCGATCGCGCACGCCGCATCCGCGATGCGGTGGAAGCGGCGTTGTCGGACATCATTCTTCTCGGCACCGAGGAGCATGTGCGCCTGGCGAGCCAAGCGGCGACCGACATGGCTGCCGGCCGCCCGATCCATACCGCAGAACTGGTCGTTTCCCTGCGCAACTTCATTCGCGCCGCGCTCGATCTGGGAGCTATCCCGCCGGATATCAATATTCCGCTGCAAGGGCCGACGCGGTCGCAATCCAGCGGCAACCGTGGCAAAGGTGACGGCGGCAGGGAAGGTGGCAAAGCTGCCGCGCGTGGCGGCAACATGGGCGGTGCCGGTGCTGGCATGGGGATCGGCCTCGGCATGGGGCAGAAGGAAAACGACCGCCCCGATTGACTTGCATGGAATCGAGCTAGAACAGGCAGTCACATGACGATTGCATCCCTTCGGGCGACCATATCTCAGTCACCAAGAGATATGTTTACCAAGAGTGGCGGGGGGATAAATATATTCGATTCTGTCAGTAAAACTATGTCTGCTTATATCCGGAAGCCGATCCGGGATTACAACGTGTTGCGGAAGAGAGCGAGCCATTTTCGCGAGATATCTGGATGGCTGTTCATCAGGATCTGCGCGACACGCCTCAAGTACGTGCAGTCATGGATTTTCTGTTGAAGGTTGGGGCCGAAAATCCCGTCTTATGGATAAAGACTAGAACGTTTGTACCTAAAATTGCGACTCTCTAGAGAAGTGCACAGTTTTGGGAAAAAACGGTTTTGATTTATGCCAAAGCCAATGTCTCGATTAAAAAATTTTTCAAAAAAAAGCCATAAAAGAATAAAAAAATTGCCATTGCTTATTCAATAAGCACTTCTGTCTGATTCGTGGTTTGCCTGTCACGGTGTATTCGCAGTTGAATACACTTTTGAGAAAGACAAATCATGCGCAACAAAATTCCAGTGACCATCGTTACTGGCTTCCTTGGAGCTGGCAAGACCACTTTGGTCAACCATCTAATCGAGCAGATTGGTAGCTCTCGAGTTGGCATCATCGTCAATGAATTCGGTGATGTCGGCGTCGATGGCGATCTCATCCTGATCGACGAAGAGGCGGTTGTCGAAATCAACAACGGATGCATCTGCTGCACCGTGCGATCCGATTTGATTGCCGGTGCCAAGACCATTCTCGAACGAACAAAATCGGCGCCGTTATCCCATTTGATTGTGGAAACTTCCGGTCTTGCAGATCCGGCGCCGGTACTTCAAAGCTTTCTGGTCGATCCAGAATTGAAGGAATTGCTCGACGTTGAGGCGGTTGTCACTGTTGCGGATGGCGCGCATATCGCTCATCAATTGAGCGACGAGTTGACACGAGAGCAGATCACCTTTGCTGACGTCATCGTGTTGAATAAAGTCGATCTGGTTGGTGCGGAAAACGTCGCACGCGTCGCGGCGCAGATCAAGGAAATCAATCCCACAGCCATTATTATTCCCGCGACGAGATCGCGCGCTCCGGTCGATGAACTGATCGGAGTACGCCGATTCTCCCTGCCATCCCTTCTGGAGATCGAACCGTCGTTGCTGACGGATGAGCATGACCACGAACATGACGAATCGATTGCCTCATTTTCCATCATCGAGAACAGACCGCTGGATGGCGCAAAGCTGGATCGATGGCTGAATCAACTCGTCATTCAAAACGGTAACGATCTGCTGAGGATGAAAGGGATTCTCAGTCTCGAAGGAGAAGGCCGACAGTTCTATTTCCACAGCGTCCACATGATCCTCGAAGGTTATCCCGGCAAGCGCTGGGAGAAATATCAGACACGCCAAAGCAAGATCGTTTTCATCGGCAGGAATCTCGACAGCAAACAAATCGCCAGCGAATTCTCCGGTTGCGTCCATCAGGACGAGCCGGCAAGCGTCGCATCACACCAAGGAGAAATCACGTGAAGCTACAACACTACATCGGCGGGCTGCAGAACCTCGGTCCGGTCAGCACCGATACCCGCGTTTTTGCAGAGGAATGGGAGAAGCGGATTTTCGGCATTCATACCGCCATGATGGCCGAGAGCGCGCATCTTCCGAATGCACGTCCGAAATATGACTTCGACGCATTCGATACCAGCTTCAAGGAAGTCTGGACCTGGGCATCGCTGCGCACCGGTGCGGAAGGAATGCAACCGTTCGAGTATTTCAAGTTTCGCTATTACGAAAAATGGTTGATGGGGATCATGCAGTTCTTTGTCGATCAGGGTTACATCACCGAGAAGGAACTCGCTGAAAAAATCGACACGTACACACAGGACCCGAAGGCAGATCTGCCTGCAAAAGAAAATCCGGGGCTGGCTAACCAAATCCGCAAATACCTGACGCTGGGCGACTCGGCACGAAAGCCGCTCAAGCACGCGACGAAATTCAATGTTGGCGATCGCGTCCTGGTCGCTGATCCGAAGGCGGTCGAGCACACGCGCTTGCCGGGCTTCCTGCGCAACAAGCCGGGCGTGGTCAAACTGGTTTATCCGGATTCCTATACGTACTTTGTGAAGACCGGCGATGGCATCGGCGAACCCATGCCCGTCTATCAGGTTGCATTCGAACCGGCCGTGATGTGGGGCGATTCCGCCTACGAAGACAACGTCACCATCTACGCCGACCTCTTCGAGGCTTATCTCCTTCCATCCAATTGATCATTAGGAAAACATCATGTCTGACATTTTTGGCTACGACGACAACCGCGAGACCGCCAGCGCTGCCAAGGTGCGCGCACTCGAAGCGCTGCTCATCGAAAAGGGCATCATCGGCAGCGACTCGGTCGATACCGTTCTGAAACATTTCGAAGTCAATGCAGGACCGTTCAATGGCGCGAAACTGGTCGCGCGTGCCTGGGTCGATCCGGAATTCAAGAAGCGGCTGGTCGCCGACACGCCTGCCGCGATTGCGGAAATGAATTTTCCTGCCGGCATGACCGGCGCCGAAGGTGAACACATGGCAGCGGTTGCGAACGGCGATGGCGTTCATAACCTGATTATCTGCACGCTGTGCTCCTGCTACCCGTGGCCGATTCTGGGATTGCCGCCATACTGGTACAAGGACCCGGTATTCCGCGCACGCGGTGTGCGTGAACCACGCAATGTACTCAAGGAATTCGGTGTGGAGATCGCCGGTGATACCGAGGTCAAGGTGTGGGACAGCAGCGCGCAGATTCGCTGGTTCGTCGTGCCGGAGAGACCGGAAAATACCGAAGACATGTCGGAAGAAGAACTCGCCGCACTCGTCACACCAGAAGCCATGATGGGCGTCGCGCTGGTAAAGTCGCCCGAGTCGCGAAGCGGCGCGTAATCATGTATTCCAATTTCGAGGAATACGCGGCGTCCTCCATGCTGGGGCAGGACGATTCGCCGCCCCGCATGGATGGCAAGCTGCTGTTCGCCAATGACTGGGAGCGCGATGTATTCGGCATCGCCATGCACTTGTCGAAGGCGGGGCACTTTGAATGGGAGGATTTCCGCCAGCATCTCATTCGAGCCATCGCCGAATGGGAACAAAAGCCGTGCGAGGGACAACCCAACTGGGACTATTACCAGTGCTTCTTCGTTGCGCTCTCGCGTACGCTGCGGGACACCAATCTACTGTCCGCTGACGAGATCGCCGCGCTCGGCTTGCCTTTGCTGGTGGACGTCAGCCAATGGGGTTCGGCGTGACCAGATTGCTATCGGCGCATGCGCGTGCGCAATCGCGGAAGGGACATCTCTATCCCGTCATCCTTGTGCTGAATAT
>DATDLO010000244.1:0-5483 GCA_036519215.1 Oxalicibacterium sp. | reverse complement strand
CGTAGTGGAATTCGGTGTGGATGAAGAACTCGACGCCCTGCGTTTTGGCGGCTACGAAATTCTCGACAAGCCCGCACAACGCGAAATCTTCATCGCCGGCACGATGGCGGAATCCTTCCGCCAGAACGTGCGCGAATTGATCGCCACCGAGCCGAGCGAAGAGGAAATCGACGATTTCCTCGGCAATTACGATCTGATGATGAGCCAGCCGATGACTTTTCACTAAGCCTGCGCTCGCATACAATCGACAGGAACCTGCGCCTGTGCCGATCGGCAGCGATCGGGCAGGCGCTTTTCTTTTGCCGGCCGCCTGGCCGGATTTTTCGTCGCCGCGATGCACGCCAATTCCTCCTCCATCGTCAGCCGTCAGACCGAAGCGCATGCGCAGTTGCAGGCGGTCGTCGCGCGCCATATCGCGCATCCCTTTCGCAAACCCGTCACCGCCTACAACCGCGCCGCCTTCGAACAGGGGCTGGCAGCCTGGCAGGCGTCGGGCAACAAGCCGCTGATCCTCGACGCAGGCTGCGGCGTGGGACTCTCGACACTGCATCTGGCGACGCAGTTTCCCGATCACTTCGTCATCGGCATCGATCAGTCAGCCGACCGCATTGCACGCAACACGCAATGGCCCGGCGAAATGCCGGACAACTTCACCTGGGTCCGCGCCGACCTGGTCGATTACTGGCGCCTGCTGCTGCAGGAAAAAATCTACCCGGCCCGCCATTACATTCTTTATCCGAATCCGTGGCCCAAGATCGGCCATCTGGCGCGACGCTGGCATGGTCACGCCGTATTCCCCACCATCGTCGCGCTCGGCGGTGTGCTGGAATGTCGTAGCAACTGGCAGATCTACATAGATGAATTTGCTGCGGCACTAACGCAGGTCAGCGACATTCCGACGCATTGCGAAGCGTTCATCGCCGAACAACCGATTACGCCGTTCGAACGCAAGTATCGCGATTCCGGGCACGCACTGTGGCGTTGCCGTATCCGGTTGCCGCAAACGGATGCGGCATTCGCCGCCGCCGTTCGTGCTACCGTGTAGTCCACCGTCTCCATCATTCTTTACCCGCATCGGATATGTGCCAGCTTCTCGGAATGAATTGCAATGTGCCGACCGATATCGTGTTCAGCTTCACCGGCTTCGCCACGCGCGGCGGCGGCACCGATCATCATGCGGACGGCTGGGGCATTGCCTTCTTCGAAGGTGCGGGCGTGCGGCATTTCGTCGACTACCAGGCCGCCATCGAATCGCCGATCGCCGATCTGATCCGTCGCGTGCCGATCAAATCGAAGAACGTGATCGCCCATATCCGCAAGGCGACGCAGGGACGCGTGGCGCTGGAGAACTGCCATCCATTCGTGCGCGAACTGTGGGGCCGCTATTTCGTGTTCGCGCACAACGGCGACCTGAAGAATTTCATGCCGGAGCTGGACGGGCCGTATCAGCCGGTCGGTACCACCGACAGCGAACGCGCGTTCTGCCACATCCTGCAACAGCTGCGTCGCCGCTTCGGCGACGCACCGCCATTGCTGAACGACCTGACGACGGTCATACAGGAATTGGCCAGCGAAATCGCCGGCTACGGCACGTTCAACATGATGCTGTCCGACGGTTCCGCATTGTTTGCGCACTGCTCCACCAGCCTGCATTACATCGTGCGCCAGTATCCGTTTTCCGAAGCCGTACTGAGCGACCAGGACATGAGGGTGGATTTCTCGGAAGTGACGACGGCCAACGACCGTGTCGCTGTCATCGTGACCGAACCGTTGACGACGAACGAAACATGGACGCCGTTTTCTATCGGCGAACTGAAGGTATTCATCGACGGCCAGCCCGTGGCGTGAACGCTGTGTGAACGTCGTTGCAAGGCCATGAAAAAAGCCGGGCATCGCCCGGCTTTTTATTTGCGCAATCAGAAAAGATCGGAAGAGAATCAGGACAGATTCGGCGCCAGCCAACGTTCGACCTCTTCCTTCGGCACACCACGCCGCGCCGCCATGTCTGCAACCTGATCGTCGCCGATCTTGCCGACGACGAAATACTTTGCCTCTGGATGCGCAAGGTAAAAGCCGGAAACCGCCGCACCAGGAAACATTGCGTACGAATCGGTCAGCATCATACCGATGCTTTCCGCCTGCAGTACACGGAACACATCCTTCTTCACCGTATGCTCCGGGCAAGCCGGGTAACCCGGCGCCGGACGGATGCCGCGATACGCTTCCTTGATCAGTTCGGCATTGCCGAGATGCTCGTCCGGCACGTAGCCCCACAAGTCGGTGCGTACACGCTCGTGCAGATATTCGGCAAATGCTTCGGCCAAACGGTCAGCCAGCGATTTCAGCATGATCGACGAATAATCGTCGTTCTCATCTTCGAAGCGTTTCTCGTACTTCTCGATGCCCAATCCTGCCGTTACCGCAAACATGCCGATGTAATCGGCGATGCCGGACGATTTCGGTGCGATGAAATCGGACAGGCACTGGTTCGGACGCGGCACACCGTCGATCACCGGCTTCTCGGTCTGCTGGCGCACGCCGTAATAGGTGAACGCGACCTGCGTGCGCGATTCGTCCGTATAGATTTCGATGTCGTCATCGTTGACCGTGTTCGCCGGCAGCAGCGCGATTGCGCCGTTTGCCGTCAGCCAGCGGCCGTCGATGATTTTCTTCAGCAGCGCCTGGCCTTCCTCGAAAACCTTGCTGGCTGCCTCGCCGACCACTTCGTCGGTCAGGATTGCCGGATACGGGCCGGCCAGATCCCAGGTCTGGAAAAACGGTCCCCAGTCGATATAGCGTGCGATCGTCGCCAGGTCGACATTCTTGAATTCGCGACGGCCGATGAACTTCGGCTTGACCGGCGCCTCCGACCCTTCGAACGACAGCTTCATCTTGTTGGCACGCGCCTGCGCCAGCGTCAGCATCGGTACGGCCTTCTTGTTCGCATGCTGTTCGCGGATGCGGTCATAGTCGGCGGCAATGTCGGCGATATATTGTTCGCGCTGTTCCGGCGTCAGCAGCGATTGCGCCACCGACACCGAACGCGAGGCATCTGGCACGTAGACCACCGGACCTTCGTAGTTCGGCGCAATCTTCACTGCGGTGTGCGCACGACTGGTCGTCGCGCCGCCGATCAGCAACGGCATCTTCAATCCGCGGAAATATTCGTCGCGCTGCATTTCCTTGGCGACGTAAGCCATTTCTTCCAGCGACGGCGTGATCAGGCCAGACAGGCCGACGATATCGGCGTTCTCTTCCTTCGCCTTCGCCAGAATCTCCGAACACGGCACCATCACGCCCATGTTGACGACTTCGAAGTTGTTGCATTGCAGGACAACCGACACGATGTTCTTGCCGATGTCGTGCACGTCGCCCTTCACGGTCGCGATGACGATCTTGCCTTTCGGCTTGCTGACGATGCCGGTCTGTTCTTCCAGCTGGCGTTTTTCTTCCTCGATGAACGGAATCAGGTGCGCGACCGCCTGCTTCATCACGCGCGCCGATTTCACCACCTGCGGCAGGAACATCTTGCCCTGGCCGAACAGGTCGCCAACCACGTTCATGCCGTCCATCAGCGGACCTTCGATCACGTGGATCGGACGGCCGCCATCGTTCATGACTTGCTGCCGCGCTTCCTCCGTGTCTTCGACGATCCATTGCGTAATGCCGTGCACCAACGCATGCGACAGTCGTTTCTGCACGGTGCCGCTGCGCCATTCCAGCGTCGCTTCTTCCTTCTTGTCGCCGGCCTTCAGCGTGGCGGCGAACTCGATCCTGCGCTCGGTCGCATCCTCGCGGCGGTTCAGCACCACGTCCTCGACACGCTCGCGCAGCTCGGCCGGCAGATCGTCGTAGACGCCGACCATGCCTGCATTGACGATACCCATCGTCATGCCGGCCTTGATCGCGTGATAGAGGAAAACGGTGTGGATCGCCTCGCGCGCCGGATCGTTGCCGCGGAAGGAGAACGACACGTTCGACACGCCGCCGCTGATCTTCGCGTGCGGCAGGTTTTCCTTGATCCAGCGCACCGAGTTGATGAAATCGACTGCGTAATTGTTGTGTTCCTCGATGCCGGTCGCAATCGCGAAGATGTTCGGATCGAAGATGATGTCTTCCGGCGGAAAGCCGACCTTGTCGATCAGCAGCCGGTAGGCGCGTTCGCAGATCTCTGTCTTGCGTTCGAAGGTATCGGCCTGGCCTTTCTCGTCGAAGGCCATCACGATCACGGCGGCGCCATAGCGGCGGCACAGCTTCGCTTCGTGCAGGAATTTTTCCTCGCCCTCTTTCATCGAGATCGAGTTGACGATGGACTTGCCTTGCACGCATTTCAGACCGGCTTCGATCACCGACCATTTCGACGAATCGATCATGATCGGCACGCGCGCGATATCCGGCTCGGAAGCAACCATGTTCAGGAAGCGCGTCATCGCCGCCTGCGAATCCAGCATCGCCTCGTCCATGTTGATGTCGATCACCTGCGCACCGTTCTCGACCTGCTGACGCGCAACCGACAACGCCTCGTCGTATTGCTCGTTGATGATCATGCGCGCGAACGCCTTGGAACCGGTGACGTTAGTACGCTCGCCGACGTTGACGAACAGCGATTGATCGTCGATGACGAAGGGTTCCAAGCCGGACAGTTTCATCGTCGGTTCGACAGTCGGCACGGTACGTGGCGGAATGCTCGCAACGATATCGGCAATCGCCTTGATGTGATCCGGCGTCGTACCGCAGCAACCGCCGGCGACGTTGACGAAACCGCTCTCGGCGAAATCCTTCAGCAGCGACGACGTGACATCCGGCGTCTCGTCGAAACCGGTGTCGCTCATCGGATTCGGCAAACCTGCATTCGGATAGATGCAAACGTAGGTATCGGCGATTCTCGACAGCTCTTCCGCATACGGCCGCATCAGCGCTGCACCGAGCGCACAGTTCAGGCCGACCGTCAGCGGCTTCGCGTGGCGCACCGAATGCCAGAAGGCCGGCACGGTCTGACCGGACAGGATGCGCCCCGATGCATCGGTGACGGTGCCGGAAATCATGATCGGCAAACGCTTGCCGGTTTCTTCGAAGAAGGTGTCGATCGCGAACAGTGCGGCCTTGCAGTTCAGCGTGTCGAAAATCGTTTCGACCAGCAGCACGTCGGAACCGCCTTCGACCAGACCGCGCGTCTGTTCGAGATACGCTGCGACCAGCTGATCGAAGGTGACGTTGCGCGCGGCAGGGTCATTGACGTCCGGCGAGATCGACGCGGTCTTCGGCGTCGGGCCGAGCGCGCCGGCGACGAAGCGCGGCTTGTCCGGTGTCGAATACTTGTCGCAGGCGGCGCGCGCCAGCTTCGCGGACGCCACATTCATCTCGTAGGCGAGATGCGCCATGTGATAGTCGTCCTGCGCCACCGTCGTCGCACCGAAGGTGTTGGTTTCGATCAGATCGGCGCCGGCCGCGAGGTATTGCTCATGGATTTCGCTGATGACGTC
>DATDLO010000243.1:0-3736 GCA_036519215.1 Oxalicibacterium sp. | reverse complement strand
CTGTACGATTGCGAAGTCATACCCGGATGCGATGGCATCCAGGTACAGATGCAGATTGCCACCGAACGATTCGTCACGTTGAAGGACAAACGCCGCAATCTGACGGGCCGCACCGGTTGCGGATTGTGTGGTGCCGAAACGCTGGAACAGGCCATTCGCCATCCGGATGTGACGGTCGGTACGATACGGTTTTCCGCTGAACAGATCCATGCCGGCATGAAAACCATGCGCAGCATGCAACGTCTGCAGAAATACACTGGCGCCACACATGCGGCGGCATGGATGAATGCAGATGGGTCGGTCGAACTGGTTCGCGAAGATGTCGGCCGACACAATGCACTCGACAAGCTGATCGGTGCCATGTCGAAGAAACGCCTGGATTTCTCTACTGGCGCCGCGCTGATTACCAGCCGTGCCAGCTATGAAATGGTGCAGAAATCGGCAACGATGGGCATCAGCTTTCTGGCGGCCATCTCGGCGCCGACCAGCCTGGCGATCCGGCTGGCCGAGGAAGCAAACGTGACCCTGATCGGTTTCGTTCGCGATCAAAGCCACGTCGTTTATGCACAATCGCATCGCCTGATTCGCGACGGTTTGAGATAGCAGACATTAAGCAAGGGATAAACAATGAGCGGCAACAACATAGACAACTTGGTCTCGATGGCCAACCAGATTGGCGACTTTTTCGCACCGATGAAGGACCACAGAAAATCGATGGCCGAGATTGCCGGTCACCTGAAAAGATCCTGGGATCCGCGCATGCGTACGGCATTGATGAATCATGTCGAACAACATGATGGCGAGGGATTGAGACCCATCGTGCTTGAGGCTGTGCGCACGCACAAGATGATCTGATTTGGATCGGTAGCAGATCGCCAAATTTCCACGGGCTGCGTCACCATCCGGCACGCAGCTTTTTATTTATGATTATCAGGAGGAAAAATCCATGACACGTCGAATCGTTTTACGTTTTGCTGCTGCTTTGCTTGCTTCGGCATTTATTGCGCCGGCAGCTTTCTCGCAGCAGGTCATCAAGCTGTCCACCACGACGAGTACCGATAATTCCGGCCTGCTGCCGTATCTGTTGCCGATCTTCGAGGCGAAAACTAACTCCAAGGTGCACGTTATTGCGGTGGGTACAGGCAAGGCGCTGGAATTGGCAAAGAACGGCGACGTCGACGTGACGCTGGTTCATGCACGCTCGCTGGAAGACAAATTCGTTGCGGAAAGCCATGGCGTCAATCGCCGCGACGTGATGTACAACGATTTCATCATTGTTGGCCCAGTCAGTGATCCTGCAGGTATCAAAGGCAGCCATGATGTTTTGGCGTCGATGAAAAAAATCGCTGACAAGAAAGCCAAATTCATTTCGCGGGGCGACAATTCCGGCACCGATGTAATGGAAAAATCGTATTGGAAAGCCATCAACGTCAAACCGGAGGGCAGTAACTATGTTTCTGCAGGTCTCGGCATGGGTGAAGTGCTGACGATGGCCGGCGAGCTACAAGGCTACACGCTGACCGATCGTGCAACTTATGGCGCATATCGCGCCAAGACAGGCCTGGCCGTCATGGTGGAAGGCGACAAGAAGATGTTCAACCCCTACGGCATCATTGCGGTCAACCCTGCCAAGTACAAAGACATCAATTACAAGGGTGCGATGCAGCTGATTGACTGGATCACCTCGCCTGAAGGCCAGAAGAAAATTGCTGAGTATCGTCTCAGTGGTGAACAGGTTTTCTTCCCGTCCGCGAAATAAATCTGGCAACACGTTAAAAAGCGCGGGTGATTCCCGCGCTTTTTTATTGCCGCTTAATTTTTCTTAGTCATACCTGCGGATAAAAAAAGCCCCGCAGAGCAATCGGCTCGCGGGGCTGAGCTTCCTTGAGAGGGAAGAGGAGACACTGGGTGGGAACAAAGGCCACCGAATCTGGCCAAACCTTGTTCCCGAATTACTTCGCTTACGGAATTCCTGCTTTTACTGATCGCCGGCATCCCGCCATATTTCGACCTTTGCGATCCTTGGCCGTTGCACTATGAGGTCGATTTACAGTCAGACCAAATACATCAACTTATCGATCGATTTTCATTCAACCGATTCGTTCGCCATGCGTTAAGCAAAGGCTGCTTGCATGCGCAGGGCGATAGCGCGTTCCGGCTGGGTCTGAGCGATCGAATTGGCCTTGCTGTTCAGCAACTGGACCGATTTCTTCACTTGCACAGTTTCTTTCTTTGTAGAAACTTTGCTTGCGACTGGCAGTTGCGAACCATATGCCGCTTGCATGCGCAGGGCAGCAGCGAGTTCAGGATTCGTTTGTGCGATACGGTTTGCCTGGCTGTTCAATGCATAGGCAGAAACACGTGTTTTTGATAATGTAGACATAATAATTTCCTTTCCTTGTATAAGTTTCCCTTGTTGATGCATTGCAGTATAGGGACTGCAGAGATATAAATCTAATTTCATTTTTGGATACCAGCTATAATTAATGTGAATATGACTGAGTCCAGAAATTTCTCCTTTTGATAAAGACAACATGAGCTTTCTCACCCTGGATTTGAACCTGTTGCGCGTGTTCGACGCCGTCATGACGGAACAGAACCTCACACGTGCTGCCAACCTGCTGGCCATGACCCAACCAGCGGTATCCAATGCCTTGCGGCGCTTGCGCGAAACCTTGGGGGACGAGCTCGTTATTCGTACCGCACATGGCGTCAAACCGACTTCGCGGGCAGCCGAGTTATGGCCTGTCGTCCGGCGTGCGTTATCCGATCTCGAAGCCGCCGTCACCCCGGACACCTTCGACGTTTCGCGCGTCAACACAACCTTCCGCATGGCGATGGCCGATGCCACCGCTGCGTTATGGCTGCCGTTTCTGGTAAGGGCTGTCGAGCGCGATGCGCCAGGCCTGAACGTCCGCATGGTTCCGCTGACCACACGCGAGCCGCGACCGATGCTGTTACGTGGGGATGTCGATCTGGCGATCGGTTTTTTTCCTGGCGTGGCGGCCCAGCTTGCCAGTGGCCAGAACACGGCCATCTCGCAAATTCGCCATGAACGCCTCTACACCGGCGAATATGTCTGCGTGATGCGAAAAGGTCATCCGCTAGCCAAGGAAGAACTGACGCTGGATAATTATTGTGCAGCGCATCATCTCCTGGTCAGCTTCTCCGGTCGTGCCAAAGGTTTAATGGACGATGCATTGACCGAGCTAGGTCGTGAACGAAGAATCCTGCTGACGGTAAATCAGTTTTTTACTGCCGGCCGCGTCGTTGCCAGTTCAGACCTGATCACGGTGCTCCCACGCCATCTGATTGCCGCAACCGGTATGGAAGACGCGTTGATCGCGAAGGTTCTGCCTTTTGAACTGCCGGACGTACACGTCGATATGTTGTGGCATGAGCGGGATGCGCGAAATCCTGCCCATAAATGGTTGCGTGAGCAATTGAGCGCAAGTACTGAGGAGGGGATTGGACCCTTCAAGAAGCGGCGTTGACCGGATAACGTTTTCATTTCCAGTAACAAGAAAAGCCTCGCCTGGTCGAGGCTTTTCTTTTGCTTCTCACATTCATGCGTGTGATGCCGCACACAAAGCCGCTGAACTCGCATGAACTCGCCTTCGGTCCCGGAGTCCTATTTTCATCCTGACCGATCGGGGGCTCCCATGCGGACACGAAAAATAATGTGGTGGAGCATGCTCGCGTTGCTGGTGCTGCTTTCGCTTTGTCTGATCCTGTT
>DATDLO010000242.1:0-5601 GCA_036519215.1 Oxalicibacterium sp. | reverse complement strand
AGCCGCGCCGCGGCGAGCGGCTTTCGCCGGATGAAAGGCGCATGTTGCGTCAGCAGATCGACGAGGCAGGGCGCGATATCTATGCGCCGCGCAGGCGATAGGTAGAAGCGGTCAATGCCTGAGTGACGGATAACGCGAATGAATGAAAAACGGCGAGCAGAGATGCTCGCCGTTTTCTTTTTCGAAAGTGTCCGGGACGTCGATCGTCAGGCGACGATGTGGCGTCCTGTCGACTTGCCCGATGTCTGTCCATCGGGACCGTAGAACTGGTTGCCTTGAGGGCTGCCGTGCTGAAGAATGTTCAGCATGCTCTGATTGCGGACCATCTGCTTGTTGATCAACGTGCCGTTGACGCGGTTGAGCTCTTTGGCGGTGCGCGCCATTTCGATCAGTTCCTGCCAGGATTGACTGGCGGTTTGGGAAGCATCGGGAGTCTGCAGCCAGGCTTGCATGCCTGTTTCGGATGCTTCGCAGCCGAGGGCGGCGAGGGCGGTGTGGCGGTGTGCGGCCAGTTCCGCCATGCGGGCGGTGGCCTGGGCTTTCGGTTCGGTCAGATTGGCGATGCCATCGATATCGGCGGCGATCAGGTGTTCCTGTTCCAGCTTCAGCAGTTGTGTCAGGGTGCGGATTGTTTCGTGTTCCTGGTGCAGACTGTCTTCGGGGCTGGTGCCGAACGATTTCATTTCAACCTTTCCGGGTTGAGATCAGATCCTTTACCGTATCCATCAATCCATCGGCCACGCGTTCCGCGTCGACCTGGAATTGACCGTTGGCAATGGCTGCCTTGATCTCGTCCACTTTCTTCGAATCGAAGACGCCGGAAGCCGATGCCTGGCTGGTCAGAGCCTTGGCTTCGGCCGACAGCGTCACATTGTCGGACGATGCTTTCCCTGCAGCATCGGCCTTGTCCGGGCCTTTGCCTGCGCGGGTTTGCGTCGCATTCACGCCTACACCGGCGATTTTCTTGCTTGCGTCATCAATTTTCACGACTTGCTCCATATGTTTGCGGCAAAACGCCTATCTCTGATCAGTCTAACGGCGTTATCCCACTAAACTTTAGACCTAAATGGAGGGATCGTAAAATTTAACTACTTATCTTTTAAATAAGATTTCTGTGTGGAAATTCAAAATGTCATTTCCACGATGCCGCCCAGCTTGGCGATTCCGCTGATTACTTCACCGCTGGCGGTGCGGACTTGCGTCAACTGTCCTTCATTGGCGTTATTCAAGGCCCGCGCTTCGCTGCTCACGCTGAAGCCGGCACCGTTCAACACGATCCTGACGGCTTGTCCCTGCCGGATCGCCTGCTGCGTACGCAGCGCATCCTGCCGTAACGGCGCACCGACGGCAACCGATGATGCGACCGTTCGGCCGATTGCCTGCGAGGTGTCGGTGACGATGCCCGGCGGCATGGCGGTCAGGTCGCCTTTCACCTTGGCGAGATCGCCTTCCGTAATGGTTTGTCCTTGTGCCAGCGGAACGGTGGCGACGACGTATTCGCTGCGCACGCCGACGCGGGCTGCGATGTAGACGGTCCAGTTGGACGGCGCCGTGCAGCGTACGCCGACCGTGGTCTTGCCCCATGCCCGGTTCCCGCGCGGCAGAAATGCTTGCGGCTGCGGGCAGGCCGGCAGCCGCATGCGCGGATCGACAGAGCCGACTTCGACCGCGATTTCCCCCGGGAGGCCGATTGCCTGTTTTTGCAGGAATTGTTCGACCGTCTGCTTCAGCGCGCCGATATCCTGGCGCGGCGCTTCGGCGGTCTGCGCGAACGCGAGTTGCGCGGCGAGTCCGGCGGCAGCGATCGACAGGGCGAGGAAAGCGTTCATGAGAGTCCGAGGTTTCATTCGACGATCATGGTACCGATCCGGTCGTCAGGTAAAGCCGGGAATAGCATGGATTTTGGTCTTCTTATCGTTTGATGGAGGCGATGACGGCATCCGTATAGTCCACGCTATACAAATCCATACTGGGTTCGGAAAACGGCCCGGGATATTTAGGCCGGAGGTGCGATGAGCAAACTTGACGATCTGATGCGATTCCAGGAAACGGCGCTGACCATGCGCGCGCAGCGCCAGCAATTGCTGGCATCGAATATCGCGAATGCGGATACGCCCAACTACAAGGCGCGTGACATCGATTTCAACAAGGCGCTGCAGGGCGCGATCGCACGCAGCACGGGCGGTACCGCCGCGCCAGGCGAACTGGTGAAGACGGCTGCCAATCACATGGCGCCCAAGGCCATGCCGACACTGGGCGGCGCACGCATCCAGTATGTCACACCGCAACAGGCCAATATCGACGGCAACACCGTCGACATGGACACGCAGCAGAACCAATTCATGGACAACGCCATGCGCTATGAAGCAAGCCTGACACTGGCTTCCTCCAAGATCAAGGGCATGCTCACCGCAATCCAGGGGCAATAATCATGTCGCTATTCAATATCTTCAATGTTTCCGGTTCGGCGATGAGTGCGCAGAGCCAGCGCCTGAACGTCGTTTCCAGCAATCTCGCCAACGCGGAAAGCACCACCAGCGCCGACGGCAAGGTCTATCGCGCCAAGCAGGTCGAGTTCAAGGCGATTCCGACGAACAACGCGACGGCTACTGCCGTGCGCGTCGATCGCGTGGTCGAGGATACGTCGCCGTTGAAGATGGTGTTCGATCCCAAGAATCCGGCGGCAGACGAGAACGGTAACGTCGCCATGCCGAACGTGAACGTGGTGGAGGAAATGGTCAACATGATTTCCGCCTCGCGTTCCTACCAGAACAACGTCGAGACCATGAACACGGCCAAGACGATGCTGCTCAAGACGCTGACGCTCGGTCAGTAATCGATAAAGGGGAAGAACAATGAGTGCAGTGACCAACGATACGACGGCGCCATCTTGGGTCGATGCGATGAGCCCGAAGACGTCGACCGGCAAGTCGGACGTGGAAGACATCCAGGATCGCTTCATGACGCTGCTGCTCACGCAGATGCAGAACCAGGATCCGCTGAACCCGATGGACAACTCGCAGATGACGAGCCAGCTGGCGCAGCTATCGACGGTGACCGGCATCGACAAGGTCAATTCGACACTGCAGTCGCTGATCGGCACATTCCAGTCCGGCCAGTCGATGCAGGCGGCATCGCTGATCGGCCATGGCGTGCTGGCATCGGGCGACAAGATGGCGCTGTCCGAAGGGCAGGCGCTGCTGGGAGCGAATTTCCCGCAGGATGTCGACAGTGCCACGCTGACCATCAAGGATGAATCCGGCAATGTCGTGCAGACGCTGGATCTCGGCGCGCAAAAAGCCGGATCGATCCCGTTGCTGTGGGACGGCAAGATGGCCGACGGCAGCGATGCGCCTGACGGCAACTATACGTTCGAAGTGCAGGCCAGCCTGAACGGCAACAACGTCAGCGTGGAAGAACTGCAGTTCGGCATGGTGACGACGGTCAGCATGGGTTCGGACGGCATGAAGATCAACGTGCCGGGACTCGGCGCGCTCGATTATTCCGATATCCATCAGATTCTTTAATTCAACGGCAGCTAACCCGGGAGAAACAACATGAGTTTTCAACAAGGTTTGAGCGGACTGGACGCCGCATCCAAGAGCCTGGAATCAATCGGCAACAACGTCGCCAATGCTGCCACCGTCGGTTTCAAGCAGTCGCAGGTGCAGTTCTCGGATATCTACGCCAGCACGTTGCTGGGTTCGGGCGCATCGCAGATCGGTATCGGCACGCAGGTCTCGCGCGTTGCACAGCTGTTCAGCCAGGGTAACGTCACCGCCTCCGACAATCCGCTCGACATGGCGATCAACGGCAACGGCTTCTTCCGCCTGAACAACAACGGCGCGATCAGCTACACGCGCAACGGCCAGTTCCTGCCGACCAAGGAAGGCTACATCGTCAGCGCATCGGGCGCGCGCCTGACCGGCTTCCTGGCCGATGCCAACGGTGTGATCCAGACCGGTACGCCGACCGATATCGTCATCAACAAGGGTGACATGGCGCCGCGCGCGACCGATACCTACGATCTGCAGGTGAAACTGGATTCGCGCGAAGACGCACTGGATCCGGCCGACTTCGATCCGACCGATCCGAATACCTATACGCATGCAACCACCGCGCCGGTGTACGACAGCCTCGGCAATACGCATCAGCTGAAAACCTTCTACGTGAAGACCGGCCCGAACCAGTGGAGCGTCTATGCCACCAACGACGACGCTGCGGTCGATACCGGTTCCACGCCGCAAGGCCTGATCGGCACGATGACGTTCAGCGGCAACGGCGGCGCGCTGACCGGCACCACGCCCGATCCAATGACGATTCCGCTGGACGTGACGACCGGTGCGACCACGCCGTTCAACGTCACGCTGAATCCGACCGGCACGCAGCAGCTGGCAGGCGAATTCGCGTTGTCCAAGCAGCTGCCGAACGGTTATGCCTCCGGCATGCTGGTCGATTTCAGTGTCGGCGACGGCGGCATGATCGTCGGCCGCTACACGAACGGCCAGGTTCAGGCGCTGGGCCAAGTCATCCTGTCCAACTTTGCCAATCCGAACGGACTGCAAAACCTCGGCGACAACCAGTGGGCGGAAACCGCCGACTCCGGTGTGCCGATGACCAGCACGCCGGGCAGCAGCGGCCTGGGTTCGGTGCAATCGTCGCGCATCGAGGAATCGAACGTGGACCTGACCGAAGAACTGGTCAACATGATCACCGCGCAGCGCAACTACCAGGCCAACGCGCAAACGATCAAGACACAGGACCAGATCATGCAGACGCTGGTCAACCTGCGCTGATAGAGAAGTACGGAAAGTCGTCTGTGCCCTAACCGGCGCAGGCGCATCGGGAGAACGACATGGATCGTCTGATCTATACCGCGATGACCGGGGCCAAGCAGATCATGGAGCAGCAGGCCACCACGTCGCACAATCTAGCCAACGTATCGACCAGCGGCTTTCGCGCGCAGTTCGATACGTTCCGTGCGGTGCCCGTCGTCGGACCCGGCTTGCCGACGCGCGCCTTCGTCGTCGATTCGACGGTGGGCAGCGATTTTCGCTCCGGCACGATCCAGCAGACCGGCCGCACGCTCGACGTCGCGATCGAAGGTCCGGGTTGGCTGGCAGTGGAAAAAGCCGACGGCAGCGAAGCCTACACGCGTGCCGGCAGCCTGAAGATCAACGAAAACGGCGTGCTGCAGACGCAAAGCGGCCTCAATGTGCTGGGCGATAGCGGCCCGATTACGATTCCGCCGGACGTGAAGATCACGATCGCCAGCGACGGCACGATCTCGCAGGTGGATGCCGGCCCCAATCCGGGCGCGACCATCGATCTGGCACGTCTGAAACTGGTCAATCCCGAAGAAGCCAACCTGGTGCGCGGCAACGACAGCCTGTTCACTACCAAGGACGGCGAACCGCAGGAAGCCGATGCCAACGTGCGCGTCATCAGCGGTGCGCTGGAGGGCAGCAACGTCAATGTCGTCGATGCCATGGTCAACATGATCGCACTGGCGCGCCAGTTCGAGATGAACATGAGCATGCTGAAGAATGCCGAGAGCAATGGGGCAAAAGCCACTGAATTGCTGTCATTGGGTTGACGGCT
>DATDLO010000241.1:0-5152 GCA_036519215.1 Oxalicibacterium sp. | reverse complement strand
GATTCGATAACGGAAAATTCCGATTCCGTATCGATGTAATCGTTCTGGTCGACGGACTTGCCTTTCTCTTCCTCTCTGTTTTTGCTGGCGGAAATACGCTCCTGCTTCTTCTCCTTGCTGCTCGCCTTGTCGCGCTGATTGTCTTGATTCGGCATGGATACTCCTCTAGGTTGAGTGAATCATTTGCCGATCTTAAAAAGACCTCGATGAGATGCCTATCGGATAATATGACGTCGCCATGTAGGAAAATCGTGCCGGCCCATGCAGTTGCCGGAACTCATCGTCGGCCTCGTTTGTCTTTTCAGAACCGAGGCTCGACCGGGGAGACATCTGATGATCGCTATGTACGCAGAACAGGCGGCACGCCGCCCGATACCGGATTGGTGGTTGGCACAGGCATCGATGCAGCTGCATCGTGCGCCCACGCCGGAACCGTCGGAAGATCCTTTGCCGGACGAACATCCGGTTCCGCAGGATGAACCCATACCTTCACCGCAACCGGAAAGCCGTCCTGGACAAGGGAAATCATGGACAAGCAACTGAACTGGAGTACCGAGTTGTACAAGGGCATGGAAGTCCATGTGACCGCGCTGCAAAAGGAAAAGGTCAGGCAGGGCTGGGATTACACGGTGCGCATCTGTGAGCCCGGCGTCGATGCCACGGCGGAAAGTGAACTGGTGGCGGAATCCGGAGACGATGCGGAGTACACCTCGCAGGGTGCCGCACTGGCTGCCGGTTTTGCACGTGGCTATGCATTGGTCGACGGATTGAAAAAATAAGGCTGTCAGAGACGAGAGTGTTCTGAAGAAGGTCGCCAGCCGCTTGCAACATTGAAACACCACATCAAACAGGGCATAATGCAACGCCTTGCCGCGTGCCGGCGCAGCGAAGCTGCACATTCTGCCCATAGCTCAGCTGGATAGAGCAACGGCCTTCTAAGCCGTAGGTCGCAGGTTCGACTCCTGCTGGGCAGGCCAATCTTCCCACCTTTCTTCTTTCTTTCCTGGTGTATCCGTTGCCGCCGATAGAGGTGCAGGATGCGATTCGGCGGGTGCAAGCCAGCATTGCCGCCGACAGAGCCGAAGTTTGCCAGCGTGTCCGTAGCCTTAACAGTCGTTCGACAGTCTGCTTTCTTTCTCCCTCGGTTGCGATTCCTCGTCCATGCGCCGAACCGGGCAAAGAATGCTCTTCAGGTCGTTTTTTCTGGTTTGTCTGCCGCCAGAAACAGGCGTGGACATGCAATAATTTTCAATTGCCTGGCAATGTAGAAGGTGTATATATGGCAACGCACGGTCGGATGGTAAATCCACCATGCAAAGACCAATAAACCATTCGGAGCCAGGAGACAACATGACAGACATGAACCGACGCGGCATCCTTCAGACGGCCGGCTTGATGGCGGCAGGTGCCGTTACCGGCTGTGCGATGCCGACCAACGCGGCAAGCAAGGAGAAAACCATTTTTGAAGTGAAGCAACCGACGCTTGCTATCGTCGGCACCAGCGATGTTTTTCCGATTCGTCGTATCTACTGCATCGGTCGCAACTATGCGGCGCATGCGCGTGAGATGGGCTCCGATCCGACGCGTGAACCGCCGTTCTTCTTCCAGAAGCCGAGCGATGCGATCCAGTACGATCCGATCGGTACGACCATCGATCATCCGTATCCGACGCTGACGAAAAACTACCATTACGAGATCGAACTGGTGGCAGCCATCGGCAAGGGCGGCAGGAATATTCCGGTCGAAAGCGCACTGCAGCACGTCTACGGTTATGCGGTCGGTCTAGACATGACGCGACGCGATCTGCAAGGTGCGATGAAGAAGGAGCAGAAGCCGTGGGAAATCGGCAAAAGCTTCGACCATGCTGCGCCGATCGGCCCTATCCATCCGGTTTCCAAGGTAGGTAATTTTACCGAAGGCAAGATCTGGCTGAAGGTCAACGGTCAGGTCAAGCAGAGCTCCGATCTGAAGAACATGATCTGGTCCGTTGCGGAGCAGGTCAGCAACCTGTCGAAAGCCTTCGAGCTGATGCCGGGCGACATTATTTTCTCGGGTACGCCGGAGAACGTCGGCCCCGTCGTGCCGGGCGATGTAATGATAGGTCACATTGATGGCTTGCCAGATTTGTCGGTACGCGTCGTCAAAGCCTGATCGGCCCTCACGCAGAAAAAAAGCCGGGCATTGCCCGGCTTTTTTCTTTGCAGTACACGACTACATGCCAAGCGCTTTCTTCACGCCGGCACCATAGGCCGGATCGCATTTCGTGCAATTGTCGATGTGGCGTTGCTTGATTTCCTTCGGCGCATCGCCCATCGCACGTGCCGTGTTGTCGAACAACGCCTGCTGCTGCGCCGGTGTCATCAGTTTGAACAGCGCACGCGGTTGCGAGAAGTAATCGTCGTCATCCTTGCGGAAATCGAAACGGTCGGCCGCACCGTTTAGTTTCAGCGGCGGCTCACGGAAATCCGGTTGCTCTTGCCATTCGTCATAGCTGTTCGGCTCGTAGTGCAGTAGGCTTCCGTGATTGCCGTCTACGCGCATCGCGCCGTCGCGGTGGAAGGAGTGGAACGGACACTTTGGCGCATTGACCGGAATCTGGTGATGATTGACGCCGAGACGATAGCGCGCCGCATCGCCGTACGAGAACAGGCGACCCTGCAGCATGCGGTCCGGAGAAAAGCTGACGCCTGGAACGATGGCGGCCGGATTGAACGATGCCTGTTCGACTTCGGCGAAGTAGTTGTCCGGATTGCGGTTCAGTTCCAGTACGCCGACCTCGATCAACGGGTAATCCTTCTTCGGCCAGACCTTGGTCAGATCGAACGGGTGGTAAGGGACTTTCTCCGCATCCATCTCCGGCATGATCTGCACCGACATCGTCCAGCGCGGGAAATCCTTTTTCTCGATCGAATCGTACAGGTCGCGCTGCGCGCTTTCGCGATCGCGACCGACGATGTCGGATGCTTCGGCATCAGTCAGGTTCTTGATTCCCTGGTGCGTACGGAAATGGAACTTGACCCAGAAGCGTTCGTTCTGAGCGTTGATGAAGCTGAAAGTGTGCGAACCGAAGCCGTGCATGTGGCGATGCGAGGCGGGAATGCCGCGATCGCTCATGACGATGGTGACCTGATGAAATGCTTCCGGCAGTGAGGTCCAGAAATCCCAGTTGTTCTTCGCGCTGCGCATATTGGTGCGCGGATCGCGTTTGACGGCGTGGTTCAGGTCAGGAAATTTCAGCGGATCACGGAAGAAGAACACGGGCGTGTTGTTACCGACCAGATCCCAGTTGCCTTCCTCGGTATAAAACTTGACGGCGAAGCCGCGGATGTCACGTTCTGCATCGGCCGCACCGCGCTCGCCGGCGACGGTGGAGAAGCGGAGGAACAGATCGGTTTTCTTGCCGACCTGCGAAAAGAGTTTCGCTTTCGTGTACTTGGTGATGTCGTGGGTGACAGTGAAAGTGCCGTAGGCTCCGGAGCCTTTCGCATGCATGCGTCGCTCCGGAATGACTTCGCGATCGAAGTGGGCCAGTTTTTCGAGGAACCAGACATCCTGCAGGAGTTGCGGTCCACGCGGTCCGGCCGTCAGTACATTCTGGTTATCAGGTACAGGGGCGCCTGCAGCGGTGGTCAGTTTTTTCTTGGGCATGCCTTGCTCCTTCAAGTAGGGTGATTGAGAGACTGGGAATCCAATCGGCAATCAATATTGCCCGGCGATTCTAGCACCGGGTTTTGCGCTGCGATGTTTGTAAATAATGATGGTGGAACTAGGGAAATTCTATCGTTCGATAGTGAGAAGAAAGATGGCAAAAATGGCATGGATGGAAGAAAAGAGACACGCCAGGCTGCCGAAAAAGACAAACGGCGATTCCGATGTGCATCGAGATCGCCGTCATGTGCGCGAATGTATTGCGTGGCAGGTTTGTCAGAGACGGTTATAGATTTCGCCGTCTCCTTTCAGCTTGAACTTGCCGCCGCCCAGATCTTCCGCGATGCGGTCCGTATCCTTGATGCGGTAGCCGGTGAAGTCGCGCGGCAGTTTCGTCGAACCGTAATCGAGGTAGGTGACGCCCTTGCCATCCTGTTCCAGAATAATTTCCTTGCCGCTCGGGCTTTTGACGCGGAATTCTGCGATCTCTTTCATGAATATCTCCTGAGTGAAGGTTCAAGAAAACAACCGGGTATCGCGGACTGCCGATAACCCGGCACGGCTTTGACGAGCGATATTTATATCATTTGCGCGACGATATTGCATGCAGCGATGCAATGCGTGACAGACCGTCGTTGTCTGCGCACGCTGTGCACGAATTTGGTGCTGGTATGTTTCCCGACCGCCAGCCCCGGTAGGGCGGAATCGATTCCGCCAGGGGAGACTCTTTTTCAGAGCCGGCGGTCAGAATAACAACGCCATGTGACCGGCGTTTTACAAACGTCCGTGATCGGCTGCATCGCATCGACCTCATGCCGTCTGACAAGAAATTGTCCCGTTGCGTGCGAATCAGGTCGCGCATTCCAGTTCATGCTTTTCGGCAGCACGTTTTGCTGTGCGGCGTGCGCGTTCGGCCGATTTCGGATGGGCGTTGGCGGCATCTTCTTCGGCCCATTTGCGGCGCAGCGCCAGGTTGTCGCATTTCTTCCTTTTTGAAACCTGCGCCTTTTGCCGTTGGCGATATGCACGTTCATCGGCGGCTTGTTCTTTCTGCCGTGCGTTTTCCAGTCGCTGCAATTCTTTCTTGTCCTGCTCGCTGCGCTGCTGCGCCGTCTCGGGATCGCCAATCGGTCCGGTATCGATGTCAAGTGTGGTCGTTTTGCCGCTACGGCATGGCGTATCGCTGTAGACGATGCGGTCGCCGGATTCGCATTTGTAGATCGCCAGAGCCGGCGGGGAAAACGTGAGTAACGAGAAGGTGAAAGTGAAAAACGCAAGCAGAAGCAGAGGATGGTGCATCGTAGTCTCGCGGAGAGTTGAAAAAACGAATCAGACGACCTTGCCCGGATTCATAAGGTGGCGGGGATCGAGCGCCTGTTTGATCGTGCGCATCAGCTGCATTTCGACCGGCGACTTGTAGCGCAAAATTTCGTCGCGCTTCATCGCGCCCAATCCATGTTCTGCGGAAATCGAGCCGCCGAAACGGTGCACGCTGTCGTGCACG
>DATDLO010000240.1:0-4691 GCA_036519215.1 Oxalicibacterium sp. | reverse complement strand
CCAGAACGAGCGCGGCAGTTTTGCATGCTTGCTGGCTTCGATCGCCTTTTGCGACGGTACGTTGAAGCTGATGCCAGGCGGCAGCATCAGGCCTTTCTGCGAACCGGAAACGGTCACGTCCACGCCCCATTCGTCGTGTCGATAGTCGGCGGAAGCGAGGCCGGAAATCGTGTCGACCATCAGCAGGGCCGGATGGCCGGCGGCATCGATGGCTTTGCGCACTTCCTCGATGCGCGAAGTGGCCCCGGTCGAGGTTTCGTTATGCACGACGCAGACGGCCTTGATCGAATGGTTCTTGTCCTCGCGCAGGCGGGCTTCGATCATGTCGGCCTGAACGCCGCGACGCCAGCCTTCGATGCCGGGCAGGCCGATGAATTCCGGTTTCAGGGTGAGGGCTTCGGCCATCTTTTTCCACAACGTGGCGAAATGGCCGGTTTCATACATCAATACATGATCGCCGGGCGACAACGTATTCGACAGAGCGGCTTCCCAGGCACCGGTGCCGGATGCCGGAGAGATGACGACCGGCTGTGCCGTCTTGAAAATTTTCTTGATGCCAGCCAGTACGTGCAGTCCCAGCGCGCCGAACTCCGGGCCGCGATGGTCGATGGTCGGGTAGCTCATCGCACGCAGGATGCGATCCGGCACCGGGCTTGGGCCCGGAATCTGTAGGAAGTGGCGGCCGGCTGGATGAAAATCGAGCTTCAACATGGGGGTCTCCTAAGGAACGGCGTACAATTGAATATTGAATACAAAATACTGTAGCAGCCGAATCGAGACAAGTAAAGGCTTTCTTGCCGCCGAATGGGTCGATAAGCAGAAATGTCGGCAATCGCGGGAAATTGTTGGTTTCATGGCTGGATTGCCATCGTTCCGTCTTCAACCGCACTGAAGGGGATTGCCGGCGGGACAATAGGTTGTAACAGGGTAATTGGATTAAAATACGCCAAATCGAGAATCGGACTTAGCATGCAAAATACATTGATGAGTAGCGATAACGGCAACGCTGCGCCGGCACTTCCGCGCCTGGAACGGCAGCGCCTGCACGATACGGTGGTTGAGCACCTGCAGAACCTGATCATCGAAGGCGTGCTGGCGCCGGGAATGAAATTGAACGAACGCGAGGTATGCGAGCGCCTGGGCATTTCGCGCACGCCGTTGCGCGAGGCGATGAAGGTGCTGGCGTCGGAAGGGCTGATCGATATCGAACCGAATCGCGGCGCCTTCGTTTCGAAGATGACGGATACCGAGATCTGGGAAGCCTTCGAGATGATGAGCGGACTGGAAGCGCTGTCCGGCGAACTGGCTGCGGAACGCATCTCGCCGGCCGAGATTGCCGTTATCAAGGAACTGCACGAAGCGATGATCGTCTGCCGCGCGCAGAACGACCTGCCGGGCTACTACAGCCGCAACCAGACGATTCACAACAAGATCAATGAAGCGGCGCGCAATTCGGTGCTGCGCCAGATCTATCTGTCGATCAATCGTCGCCTGCTGGCCTTGCGTTTCAAATCGAACTTCCGTGAAAGCAAATGGGATCGTGCAATCCACGAGCATGAAGAAATGATCGAGGCGCTGGAAACGCGCGACGGCAAGCGGCTGGCCGGCATCCTGCGCCAGCATTTGCTGGACAAGCGTGATTCGGTGATGACCGATCTGCGCGAGGCTGCAGCGAAGGCGGCGGCGGAGAAGGAATAAGCCTGTACTAGCCATTCGCACAGCGACGCATGATCGATGAGCGTCGGCAAATAACGATAAGGTCGAAAACAAAAAAGCCCGGAACGATCCGGGCTTTTTCTTTTGCTGCGTTCTTCGTCATGCGTTGGCATGCGATTTGTTGAACATGCGCTGGCGCAGCATGGCGATTGCTCCGCTGATTATCGGCCACAGGAGGGCGATCATTCCCAGCGTCATGATGGTGCCGACCAGACCGTTGCTCCAGAAGATACCGAGCGCACCCTTGGAGCCGACCATCGTCTGGCGGAATGCATCTTCCGCACGATCGCCCAGCACCAGTGCCAGCACCAGCGGTGCCAGTGGGTAGTTCAGCTTCTTGAAGATGTAGCCGATCACGCCGAAGACCACCATCAGCCAGATATCGAACTGCGCGTTGTGCACCGTGTACGCCCCGATTGCGCAGACCACCATGATGGACGGTGCGATGATCGAGAACGGAATGCGCAGGATGGCAGCGAACAGCGGCACCGTCGACAGCACGACCAGCAGGCCGGCGATATTGCCGAGATACATGCTGGCGATCAGGCCCCAGACGAATTCCTTCTGTTCGACGAACAGCATCGGCCCCGGCTGCAGGCCCCAGATCATCAGCCCGCCCAGCAGCACGGCGGCGGTTGCCGAACCCGGAATGCCGAGCGCAAGCATCGGCAGCAGGGCGCTGGTGCCGGCTGCATGCGCAGCGGTTTCCGGCGCCAGCACGCCTTCCACGTTGCCCTTGCCGAACGATTCCGGATCGCGCGAGAAGCGTTTCGCCATGCCATAGCCCATGAAGGATGCGGCGGTGGCACCGCCCGGCGTGATGCCGAGCCAGCAGCCAATGATGGACGAGCGCAGCAGCGTCATCCAGTAGCGCGGCAGCGTGGCCCAGGTCTTCAGCACGACCTTCAGATCGATCGCCGCCTTCTTGCCCTTGAATGCCAGGCCTTCTTCCATCGTCAGCAGGATTTCGCTGATACCGAACAGGCCGATGACGGCGACCAGGAAATCGAAGCCGCGCAGAAGCTCGGGAAAGTCGTAAGTCATGCGCAGCTGGCCGGAGACGGTATCCATGCCGACCGCTGCCAACAGGAAGCCGACGCACATCGAGATGATGATCTTGGCCTTCGGTTCCTTGCCCATGCCGATGAAGCTGCAGAAGGTGAGGAAGTAGACGGCGAAGAATTCCGGTGGTCCGAAGCGCAACGCAAACTTCGCTACCAGCGGCGCGAGGAAGGTGATGATGACGACACCGAACAGCGCACCGATGCACGAGCCGGTAAAGGCGCTGGTCAGAGCCTGCCCGGCCTTGCCCTGTTGCGCCAGCGGATAGCCGTCGAAGGTTGTCGCGACCGACCACGCCTCACCGGGAATGTTGAACAGCACCGACGTGATGGCGCCGCCGAACAATGCGCCCCAGTAGATGCACGACAGCAGGATGATGGCCGACGTCGGGTGCATTGAAAACGTCAGCGGCAGCAGGATGGCGACGCCGTTCGGGCCGCCGAGACCGGGCAGCACGCCGACGACGATGCCGAGCAAAATGCCGATGAACATCAGGCCGATGTTCTGAAAGCTGAGAACGTGGCCGAAGCCGGTCATGAGCGAGTTGAGTTCTTCCATGTGGTTCTCCTCAATAGCCCAGCCAGCTTTCCAGCGGACCCTTGGGCAGCGGCACGCGGAACTGGAGTTCGAAAATGTAGAAAAAGGCGATCATCGTCAGCGCGGATACGCCGATCGATTTCCACCAGGAGAACTTGCCCAGCATATACATGAAGGCGCCGATGAAGATGGCCGACGACACATAAATGCCCAGCCACTTGATGCCGAACACGTAGACGATCAGCGGCAGCAGGATCACCGCCACCAGTTTCGCCTGCGCGATTTCCAGAAAGGGCGTGCGGTCGTTATCGCGCAATGCGTGAAATACCACGAAGCCGCTGGCGATCAGGATGATGATGCCGAGCCGCATCGGGAAATAGCCGGGTTCGGGACCGTAGGAGCTCCAGCCTGAACCGAGCTGGTAATTGCTCCACATGGTAATGAGGGAAGCCACCGCGAGTGCGGCTGCCACGATGAGTTCCATCGCGCGGACTGTGATGACGGTGCGAGAGGAGACCCGCTCTTCCGCGATATGTTCAGGGTGATTCATGTTCGCGTTCCTGATTGAGACGCGGCAGGCACCGCATGCCGCGTCCGGGTGAAAAGAATTACTTCTTCTTGGCGAGGAAGCCGGCCTCCTGCATGATGGTCTGGTGCAGTTTTTCATCCTTGACCAGGAAATCCGTCAGCGCGTTGCCGGAGATGAATGCAGGCGTCAGTGCATTGCGTTCCAGGTACGCTTTCCATTCCGGTGTCTCGGTGACTTTTTTCATCAGGTCGACATAGAACTGCGTCTGCTCTGGCTTGACGCCGCCCGGCAGCAGGAAGATGCGGATCATTTCGTAGCTGACGTCGAGTCCCTTTTCCTTGCAGGTCGGGATATCGGACCAGGCTTGCGTTGACGTTACCTTCGTCGTGTAGGAGAGACGCTTCTCGGCAAACACGCACAGTGCAGTGTGTTCGCCTGCGCGCCATTGCGAGACGGATTCGGAAGGATTGTTGGTATTCGAATCGATGTGGCCGCCGGAGAGCTGCGTGGCTGCTTCGCCGCCGCCTTTATACGGAATGTAGAGGAACTTGGCGCCTGTCTGCTTTTCGATCATCGTCGTGATCATGTGGTCTTCGCGCTTGGAGCTGGTGCCGCCCATCTTGAAGGTATCCGGCTTTTTCTTGACGGCGTCGATGTAGTCCATCGGCGTCTTGTAGCCGGCCTGCGAATTCGTCCACAGCACGAAGGCATCCATGGCGATGACGGCAACCGGCGTCAGGTCGCGCCAGTGGAACGGCAGGTTGGTCGTCAGCGGTGTCGTGTACAGCGAAGACGAGGTCACGATGATCTTGTTGGGATCGCCCTGCGAAGCCTTCATGTCCAGCAG
>DATDLO010000239.1:0-5020 GCA_036519215.1 Oxalicibacterium sp. | reverse complement strand
ACGAAGGCACCGGCAAAAAAAGCCGCCAGGAAATCGTCGAACTGATCGTCACTGAATCCTCAACCTGATCGGATGTTTGCATGCAGTTGGTAATCGCCGCAGTCGGCCACAAGATGCCCGCGTGGATCGAAAACGGCTTCGGCGAATATGCGAAGCGCATGCCGCCTGATTGCCGCATCGTCCTGAAGGAAATCAAGCCGATCGAACGCTCGGGCAGCAAGACCGCCGAGACGGCGATGGCGCTGGAGCGGACCAAGATCGAGGCAGCCGTGCCGAAAGGCGCACGCATCGTCGCGCTCGATGAACGCGGCAAGGATCTGACTTCGGTGCAACTGGCGCAGCATCTGACGCAATGGCAGCAGGATGGCCGCGACGTCGTTTTCGTCATCGGCGGCGCCGACGGCCTCGATCCGGAATTCAAGCGCAATGCAGACATGCTGGTCCGCCTGTCCAGCCTGACGATGCCGCACGGCATGGTGCGTGTGTTGCTGGCGGAGCAACTGTATCGCGCCTGGTCGATCACGCAGAATCATCCGTATCATCGCGTGTAAAAATAACGAGACGCACAGGACGAAGCGCACAACAATCGACATGAAGCCGCCATGAAGCCGATGCTGCAGAAAATCTATCTTGCTTCCAAAAGCCCGCGTCGGCGCGAGTTGCTGCGCCAGATCGGCATCGATTTCGAATTGCTGCTGTTGCGCGACCAGACACCGCGCGGCCCGGAAGTCAGCGAGGAAGTTTTGCCAAACGAACGCGCGGAAGACTATGTCGCGCGCGTGACGCTGGAAAAGGCACAGTTCGCGCAGAAGACGATGTGGTGGCGCAAGCTGCCGTCGCGCCCCATCCTCGCCGCCGACACCACCGTCGTGCTGGACGGCCGCATCCTCGGCAAGCCGGCTAACGAAGCCGAAGCGATTGCGATGATGCGCGCGCTTTCCGGCCGCACGCACCAGGTGCTGACGCATGTCGCGGTGCTGCATGAAGATCACACATACCAACTTACGCAGCGTTCGGACGTCGCCTTCGCGGCATTGTCGGACGAGACGATACGCGCCTATTGCGCGACCGCCGAACCCTACGACAAGGCCGGCGGCTACGGCATCCAGGGGCACGCTGCGCTATTCATACAAGATATCGCCGGCAGCTACTCGGGCATCATGGGGCTGCCGCTGTACGAAACCGGACAATTATTGAAGCAGGCTGGCCTGCACATCCTATGAGCGAAGTCATTCTCGTCAACGTCACCCCGCAGGAAACCCGCGTCGCCCTCGTGCTGCAGGGCGCGGTGCAGGAACTGCATGTCGAACGCACGCTGTCGCGCGGCATGGCGGGCAACATCTACGTCGGCAAGGTCGTGCGCGTGCTGTCCGGCATGCAATCGGCCTTCGTTGATATCGGCCTGGAACGCGCTGCCTTCCTGCACGTGGCCGATATCTGGGACGCACGCCCGCATGCCGGGCCGCCATCGTCGCCGCTGCCGATCGAGCGCATGTTGCACGACGGCCAGACCATCACTGTCCAAGTCATCAAGGACCCGATCGGCACCAAGGGCGCACGGCTGTCGACGCAAATCTCGATCGCCGGCCGCATGCTGGTCTACCTGCCGCAGGAATCGCACATCGGCATTTCGCAACGCATCGAGAACGAAGCCGAACGCGAGATGCTGCGCGAAAAAGTGCAGAACCTGATGCAGCCCGGCGAAAAAGGCGGCTTCATCATCCGCACGATGGCGGAAGATGCTTCCGATGCCGACCTGCAGTCCGACATCGAATACCTGCGCAAGACCTGGAGCAACATCACGCAGATGGCAAAGACGCGCCCGGCGCCATCGCTGCTGTATCAGGATCTGGATCTGGCGCAGCGCGTGATGCGCGATTTCGTCAACGACCAGACCGCGATCATCCAGGTCGATTCGCGCGAGAATTTCCTGAAGCTGAAGGCGTTCGGCGAACTGTACACGCCGTCGGTGCTGTCGAAACTCGTCCACTATCCGGGCGAACGTCCGCTGTTCGACCTGTACGGCGTGGAAGAGGAAATCCAGCGCGCGCTGGGACGCCGCGTCGACCTGAAATCCGGCGGCTACCTGATCGTCGACCAGACCGAGGCGATGACGACGATAGACGTCAACACCGGCAGCTTCGTCAACGGCCGCAACTTCGACGACACGATCTTCAAGACCAACCTCGAAGCTTCGCACGCGATCGCGCGCCAGCTGCGGCTGCGCAATCTGGGCGGCATCGTCATCCTCGATTTCATCGATATGGAAAACGAGGACCACAAGACCGCCGTGCTGAACGAACTGAACCGTGCACTCGCGCGCGACCGCACCAAGGTGTCGGTGTCGGGCTTCTCGGCACTGGGCCTGGTGGAAATGACGCGCAAGCGCACGCGCGAATCGCTGGCGCACATCCTGTGCGAACCCTGCCCCGCCTGCGGCGGCAAGGGCCAGGTGAAAACGGCGCGTACGATCTGCTACGAAATCCTGCGCGAACTGACGCGCGAAGCCAAACAGTTCAACCCGCGCGAATTCCGCATCCTCGCCTCGCAGGTCGTCATCGACATGTTCCTTGAGGAAGAATCGCAGCATCTGGCGATGCTGAGCGACTTCCTCGGCAAACCGATTTCCCTGCAGGTGGAAACTGTCTATCACCAGGAACAGTACGACGTGATCCTGCTGTAACCACGTTCTGCTGTACCTCTGCTGCGTTCCCGATGCAGCACAATCTCAAACGATCTGAAAGCACGCCATGGCAAAGAAGGAAGAACTGGACGAAGAAACTCTCGCACTGATCAACTGGTGCATCGAGGTGGAGGGCTTTCTGGTGGCAGGCGGCGCGACGGTCGAACAGGCACAGGAACACATCGAGGAACAGATCGAATGGTTCACCGACCAGTTCTACGACGGCCTGACACCGGAAGAAGCGGCGAAGGAAGCGTTGGCCTGAGAGCCTGAACCGCACCGGAAGCACCGCTAGACCTGCCGGACGTTCCGGAAACAGCTTTTCCCGTTTCGCCATCGGCAACTTGCACGGCCGTCGATGGCGATCAGAAGCCGAACCGATACTGGAAAATCAGTCGGGCTCTTTTGCAAACTGCAGGTGATACAGATTGGCATATACGCCGCCCTGTTCCAGCAGTTGCTGATGCGATCCGGTTTCGACGATGCCGCCTTCGGCCAGCACGACGATGCGATCCGCACGTTCGATGGTCGACAGGCGATGCGCAATCACCAGCGTGGTCCGGCCGCGCATCAATTCATCCAGCGCTGCCTGCACTGCGCGCTCCGATTCGGAATCCAGCGCCGACGTCGCCTCGTCCAGAATCAGGATGGGCGCATCCTTATAAATCGCACGCGCAATCGCCAGGCGCTGGCGCTGTCCCCCTGACAGCCGGCCGCCGTTGTCGCCGATCATCGTTTCCAGCCCTTCCGGCAGTCCGGCGATCACATCGTCCAGATGTGCGGCTTTCGCCGCTGCGACGATGCGTTCGCGATCCGGCTGCGGATCGCCGTAGGCGATGTTGGCCGCCACCGTATCGTCGAACAGTACGACGTGCTGGTTGACCATCGCAATCTGCTTGCGCAGGCTGGACAGCGCAATGCCGGCAATCGATTCGCCATCCAGACGAATTTCGCCTTCCGTCACCGGGTAGAAACCCGGCACCAGATTGACCAGCGTCGATTTACCGCCGCCGGACATGCCGACGAAGGCCACTGTCTCGCCCGGCATCACGGTCAGGTTGATGTCATGCAGCGCATGCCGCTGATGGCCCGGATAGGAAAAGCCAAGGTTCACGAACTCCAGTTTTCCGGCGGCACGTTGCGCCAGTTCACGGCCATCGGTACGCTCCGGCCGTTCGTCGATCAGACCGAATACCGCTTCGGCTGCCGTCAGGCCGCGCTGCAGCGGACCGTTGACCTCGGCGATACTTTTTAGCGGCGACAACATCATCAGCATCGCCGTGATGAAGGCAACGAAGCCGCCGACCGTCGTCTGGTTCTGGCCGGACTGGATCAGTGCGATAACGATCACGATGGCGACCGCGCATGACGCCATGATCTGCGTCAGCGGCGTGGTCGCAGCCAGCGACGTCACCATGCGCATCGTGTAGCCGCGCAGCTTGTCGGCACGCTTCTCGAAGCGGTCGCGCTCGTATTCCTGGCCGCCGAAAATCTTGATGACCTGACTGGCGCGCGCGGTTTCCTCGATCACCTGCGTCAGTTCGCCGTTCACTTTCTGATATTCGCGCGTCAGCCTGCGCACGCGCTTGCCGGTCAGACGCACCACGGTCGCGATCAACGGCAGCAGGATCAGCGCCACCAACGTCAGCCGCCAGTTCAGCCACAGCAGGTAGGCCAGCAGGCCGAAGACCGTCAGCGTGTCACGAATCAGCGGCACGAGAATCTTGGTGATCATCTCGATCACCTGCTGCACCTCGAACATCATCGAGTTGATCACGCGGCCGACCGGATGGCCGTTGTAGAAATTCAGCGGCACGTCCAGCATGCGGTTGAACATTTGCTGGCGCAGCGTGTTCAGCAGGCGCGACGTGATCCACGTCATCGTGTAATTGGTGGCGAAGGTCGAAATGCCGCGGATGACAAAGATGCCGATGATGGCGACCGGCACCAGCCACAGCGAAAAGCTCGGCTTGCCGGTGAAACCCTTGTCCAGCAAGGGGCGCAGGATGGCCGGGAACATCGGTTCGGTGCCGGCGGTGATGATCATGCCGACGAGAGCCAGCAGCAGCCGTCCCTTGTAGGGTTTCAGCATGCCGAGCAGGCGTTTGATATGTGTGGGTAACTTCATGGCTTGCGCCTCTCCGTGCGGTCCGTCATGGCGCGGACTCCGTGATTGATGTGCATGTCGATGCGCTGGTTCGTGCTTCTATGATTCAGATGCCTGCGCTCATTCGTAGGCGATCTGCACGTTCTGTTCCGAATAAAGATCGATGAGCTTCTGGCGTATGTTGTCGTCCGGATTGATGCGCCATTGGTCGCCCAGGCGCAGTTCCGATA
>DATDLO010000238.1:0-2801 GCA_036519215.1 Oxalicibacterium sp. | reverse complement strand
GCGTTCAAGCTGTCCGACCGCCAGGCCGAAGACATCCTTGAAATCCGCCTGCGCCAGCTGGCACGGCTGGAGACGATCAAGATCCAGCAGGAACTGTCGGAATTGCGCAGCGAGAAAGCGACGCTGCACGACCTGCTCGACAATCCATCGTCGATGAAGCGCCAGATCATCAAGGAAATCGAAGCCGATGCGAAACAATACGGCGACGACCGCCGCACGCTGATCGAAGTCGCCGAACGCGCGGTCGCCGAAACCAAGGTCATCGACGAACCGGTCACCGTCGTCATCTCGCAGAAAGGCTGGGTGCGCGCGCGCACCGGCCACGGCCACGATCCGGCGCAGTTCACGTTCAAGGCCGGCGACGCGCTGTACGGTACCTTCGAATGCCGCACAGTCGAAACGCTGCTGGTGTTCGGCTCCAACGGCCGCATCTATTCGGTACCGGTTTCCGCATTGCCCGGTGCGCGCGGCGACGGCGTGCCGATCACCACGCTGATCGAACTCGCCAGCGGCACACGCGTGCTGCATTACTTTGCCGGCACGCCGGACACGACGTTGCTGCTGTCGTCCACCGCCGGCTACGGCTTCATCGCAAAGACCGGCGACATGACAGCGCGCACGCGCGGCGGCAAGGCCTTCATCACGCTCGACGATGGCGACGAACCGCTGAAACCGACACCGCTGATGACCGATGCCAGCGCGATTGCCTGCCTGTCGGAAAAAGGCCGCCTGCTGGTGTTCGGCCTCGACGAAATCAAGTCGCTCTCGGCCGGCGGTCGCGGCGTGATCCTGATGGATCTGGAAAAAGGCGAGAGGCTGCTGGCCGCCCAGGCGATCAGCCAGCGCGGCGTGATCGTCGCCGGTGCCGGTCGCGGCGGCAAAGCGCAGGAAGTGACGTTGTCCGCTTCCGCACTTGCACCGCACATCGGCAAGCGCGCACGCAAAGGCAAGGTACTCGACGCCAAGATCAAGCCGGCTGCGCTGGCACCGCAGGGCTAAGGCAGAAATGTCGAAGGCAGCAGGAACCGCCAAAAGCCGGACGGGCCTGCTGCACCTGATACTGGTCGCTGCCGCCTTCGTCACCGGCTGCAGCGGCGGCAATCCCTATTACGATCCGGAAAAGCGCCATCACACGCCGGACGGCTTTCGCAACAACTACATCGAAGGCAAGGGCAACGCCTCCTTCATCAAATGGCAGTGGGAACGGTTGACGCAAGGCTTGCCGAAACCGCCAGCCGACGGCTACGCGACGCCGCGCACCGAATCCGACGCGGCATGGCTGCAGGCCAACAAGCAAACCACCTCCGCCACCTGGATCAACCACGCCACCGTACTGGTGCAGTTGTGCGGCCTGAACATCCTGACCGATCCGATCTGGTCCGAACGCGCCTCGCCGTTCAGTTTCACCGGACCGAAGCGGCATGCACAGCCCGGACTGCCTTTCGCTCAGTTGCCGCACATCGACGTCGTGCTGATCTCGCACAACCATTACGATCATCTTGACCGCGCCACCGTGCTGAAGCTGAACGCGCAAGCCGGCGGCGCGCCGCTGTTCCTGGTGCCGCTCGGCATCAAGCCGTGGATGAACGACATCGGCATCACGAACGTGCAGGAACTGGACTGGTGGAACAAGACGACATTGAAAGATGTCGATTTCAATTTCGTGCCGGTTCAGCACTGGTCGGCACGTGGCCTGAGCGATGATTTCAAGACGCTGTGGGGCGGCTGGGTCGTGCAGGCGAAAGCCGATGCCGCAGTCAATGCACAACCGCCTTTCTCCTCGCCTTTCTCCTTCCTCTTCGCCGGCGATACCGGTCTGTCCAAGGATTTCGACGACATTGCCAAACGCTTCAGCCACTTCGATCTCGCGCTGCTGCCGATCGGGGCCTACGAGCCGCGCTGGTTCATGCAGGCGCAACATGTCGATCCGGCGCAAGCCGTACAGATTCACCGGACCGTGCATGCGGACAAATCCATCGCCATTCATTGGGGCACATTTGAAATGGCCGACGAATCGCTGGACGAACCGCCGAAAGCGCTGGCGCGTGCCCTGCAGGAAGCAAATATTCCGGCCGACCGTTTCGTCACATTGAAACTGGGTGAAACGATACGGTTCTGAAACATCGCTCGGCATGCGCTTCGTCATGTTTTTCGTAACGCATCTGTCAAACAAAAGCGGACAATCTGTCCGCTTTGTTTTTTCCTGCTGCTGCAGCAATGCAACCGCTTATTGCATCTTCGCCGCAATCAGCTTCGCCAGCTTTTCCACGCCCTCGCGTATCTTTGCCGGCGGCACCGTGACAAAGCTCAGCCGCAGGGTGTTCTTCTCCGGCTCGTTCGCATAGAACGGTGCGCCCGGCACGAAGGCGACATGGTGCTCGATCGCCTCGTCCAGCAATTGCATGCTGTCGATATGCGCCGGCAGCTTGACCCAGATGAACATGCCGCCTTCCGGCTTGTTCCACGTCACGCCGGCCGGGAAGAATTCCGCCATCGCATCCAGCATCGCCTGGCACTGGTTCGCATACAGCGTGCGGATCTCCGGGATGTGCCGGTCGATGAAGCCGTCCTGCACCGCCTCGTAGACGATGCGCTGCGAGAAGGAGGGCGTGTGCAGGTCGGCGGCCTGCTTGGCCTGGACCATCTTGCCGAACACCGGCTCCGGCGCCACGACATAACCCAGGCGCAGGCCGGGGGCCAGCACCTTGGAGAACGAGCCCATGTAGATCACACCGTCGGGATTCATCGACAGCAGGCTCGGCAGCGCCTCGCCGCCGTAGGACAGCTCCCCATACGGGTCG
>DATDLO010000237.1:0-2258 GCA_036519215.1 Oxalicibacterium sp. | reverse complement strand
CCGACACATCGCCGACCAGCGCACCCAGCACGTCGCTCAGTGTAACGACACCCTCGATCTCGCCATACTCGTCGATCACCAGCGCCAGTTCAGCGCGGTTCTTCTTCAAAGTTTCCAGCAATTGCATCGCGCTGATGGTTTCCGGCACGAACAACGGCGGACGCGCGGCAGCTTCGATGTCGACCGCCGTGATCGCCTTGCCGTGGATCGCCTGGTCGAACAGGCTGCCCGCGTGCACGATACCGATGATGTGTGACAGATCGCCCTTGCAGACCGGGAAACGACTGTACGAGCTGTCGGCAATCTTGGCCAGATTGGTTTCGATCGGATCTTCGATGTCGATGTAATGGATGTCCATGCGCGGCGTCATCAGGCTGCCGACACGCTGGTCGTCCAGCCGCAGCGCGCGCGACACGATGTCGTGCTCGGTCTTTTCGAACAGGCCGGCATCGGCACCTTCGCGGAACAGGCCGGTGATTTCTTCCTCGGTGACCGCATCGTCCTTCTTGTGATGCATGCCGAGGATGCGCAGCACGAATTCCGTGGTGAACGTCAGCACCTTGACGAACGGCGCCATCAGGCGCGACAGCCACAACATCGGCGCGGCGACCAGCGACGCGATCGCTTCCGGATGCTGCATCGCGATGCGTTTGGGAACCAGCTCACCCAGAATCAGCGAGCCGAACGTGATACCGACGACGACGATGCCCAGCGCGATTTCGCGCGCATAGACGTTCAGGACCGGAATCAGCGCGATTTCCGGCGTTAATTTTTCGACCAGCGAAGCTTCGCCGAACGCACCGTTGAAAATGCCGATCAGCGTAATGCCGACCTGGATTGTGGAGAGAAAGCGGCTGGGGCTCTCCGAGAGATCGAGCGCGACCTTGGCGCCGCGGCTGCCGTTTTCGGAGAGTTTCTGGAGACGAATGCGTTTGGAGGTAACGATGGCGATTTCCGACATGGCAAACACGCCATTGACGAGAATCAAACCGATGATGATAAATATGTCCACTACGAAGGGAACCGACGGTTTGGACCCGCCTGCCCTGCTGTTGAAAGGATTGGAATCATAACATCTGCATGCGATCACGCAGTAAAACTGGCGAAATCCGGTTTAAATCCTGCCTAAAACATGACATTTTTTAAACGTACCATTTGCTGCAAAACGCCGTTACCAGAATCGTTTCACCGCTTCGGCGATCAAAAAGACGGCCGCCGACCACAGCACCGTCGAGCCAAAAGGCAGCACCAGCTTCAATCGCCCCAGATCGACACGTACATCGCCGATGATGCGGCCGACGCCGACTTTTTCCAGTATCCAGGGCAATAACGCGTAGAACACCGTCAGCCCGACGAAAATCGCGGCAACCCAGCGAATCATTCTTCCTCCATGACGAATCGCGCCGTCACAGCAGGCGCGCCAGCAACAAGGCCAGCAACGACAGCAGCACCGTCGATGCGAACGGCAGGAACAGCGTCTTTCCGAACAGCCGGAAGCGCAGGTCGCCCGGCAGGCGGCCGATGCCGAGTTTTTCCAGCCACGGCAACGCAGCGGAGAACACGATGACGGCTATAAAGATAACAAGAAACCAGCGGACCATGACCGCCTTTCGGGGGAAACAAACGTGATTGACGCGCCGTCCGACAGAAAGCGTGTCAGAGGCGCCAGCTCCGATCCGCGCGGTCGAAGCGATCCGGCAGTTCCACCGCCTTGCCGACCGCCAGCACCTTGAACAGTTCGCCCATTTCGGCCGGCGATGTCAGTTTCTGTACCGCGTTGGATTGCGGTAGATAGGCCTGCACGTTTTCCGGGGCCGTACCCAGCAGACGATCGGCCAGCCCGGCCGACAGCAGGAAACCGGCCTGACTCATGTAACCGATCATGTCCAGCCCGCCCTGCACTGCCGCATGCGCCATCGCCGTGAAATCGACGTGCGCCGTCAGGTCCTGCAGCCCCGGCAGATAGAACGGATCGTCGTGCGCATGATGCCGATAGTGGCACATCAGCGTGCCGGCACTGCGCTGGTCCAGATAATATTCGTGGCCCGGGAAGCCGTAGTCGATCAGGATCGCCGCGCCGCCGCGGCCGGATTGCGCATAACCGGCGTCGAACATGCCTGCCAGCGAACGCATGAACCCCGCCGCGACCGGGTGCACCTCGGTGACATAACCGACCGGCAGCGCGTCCGCATCCGGAATCTGTGCCAGCAACGCCGCGTCGCACGCACGATCTTCGAAGACGAAGCGGTCGTCGCGCC
>DATDLO010000236.1:0-2409 GCA_036519215.1 Oxalicibacterium sp. | reverse complement strand
GCGATACGACGCCGCGATAGGTATCGACATTGATGGCGGCAGCCTTGCCGACACCTTGGTTTTGGGCGATTTCGGTCTTGACCTTGCTGGTCAGCGTCGCGTCATCGAAGGTTTGTCCGGTGCTGCGCGAGGTTGCGGTGGATGACCATGCAGCGGTAAAGGCGGCAAAGGTCAACGTCAGCAGAATGGTCGTTAGTTTTTTCATGGCGTTACTCCTTGTTATTTGAATGAAGAAGGATTGCCGCACGGTATGCAATGCATGTCAGGAACAGATGCGGCAATACGATGGCTTCCGAAAATGTATTAGGCATTTACCGTGCCAGTCATCGCATTTTTCATAAAAGCGTTGACACGTAACGCTTTGCGGCGCAATGCGCGATTCCAGGAATTTGTTTTTCGTGAATGAAGGTAGGGAAAAGTAGCGAAGGCGCCGGTATTTTTTACAAATGCATGACGATGCCGTTTTACGACTTGCAGCGTCGTTGTCGTCGATGTCCTACACTGCGTGCAGGAACGCGCGAAGCGCATCGTCACCCACGCATTTCATCCAACTTCATCCTCTGGAGGTATTCATGAATCTGCATCTGAAAAACAAGCTTGCGCTGGTATCGGGATCGACCAAGGGAATCGGATATGCGATTGCAGCAGGACTGGCGCGTGAAGGCGCGCGCGTGATTATCAACGGACGTTCGCGCGAATCGATAGATCAGGCGCTGGCTTCATTGCGCAAGGAAATACCCGATGGGCAGATGGAAGGTTTCGCCGGCGATCTGTCGGACGCAGCGCAGATTGCGGAACTGGTTCGACGTCATCCGACAGTGGACATACTGGTCAACAATCTCGGCATCTTCGATCCCAAGCCATTCGAGGAAATTCCGGACGACGAATGGCAACGCTTCTTCGACGTCAATGTGATGTCAGGCGTGCGCCTGTCGCGTGCCTATCTGCCACAGATGAAAAAGAAGAACTGGGGGCGCATCGTCTTCATCAGCAGCGAAAGCGGCGTGCAGATTCCGGTCGAGATGATCCACTACGGCGTGACGAAGACCGCGCAGATCAGCCTTGCGCGAGGCCTGGCGGAAAGCTGTGCCGGCACAGGCGTGACTGTCAATTCGGTGCTGCCGGGGCCGACGAAATCGGAAGGCGTATCGGACTTCGTGCGCAAACTGTCCGGCGACAAGCCGTTCGATGTCATCGAAAAAGAGTTCTTCGAGACCGTGCGGCCGACTTCGCTGCTGAAGCGTTTCACGACGACGGAAGAAGTCGCGAACATGGTGGTCTACGTCTGTTCGGAAGCGTCATCGGCTACCAATGGCGCTGCATTGCGGGTGGACGGCGGCGTCGTGCGTTCGGCATTCTGATGCGCGAACTTGTCGGCGGTCTTCATTCCTTGTCCGCATTGATCAGCGCCAGCCCGCTTTCCGCATCGTAGCTGCGCTTGAGCCACCCCGGCGATTCGGTCAGCAGGATTTCCAATGTAGGGCGCACATAGGCTGCCAGCAGATGGCCGCCGTGCGCGCTGCCGTCGCGCTTGCCGACGACGACGTGTGCATGGATTTTCGGTTCGCCATCTTGCAGAGCGATATCGCCGATCAGCGATAGCACCTCGACCTGCTCGTTGATCGCGATCTTTTCGTAATCCTTGCTTTCCCAGTTGAAATAGCCGAGCGTGGCGCTGCTGAATGCGCCGATCGCTGTAATGCGGCTGGCGTCCAACTTGTTTTCCCGTGCGAAACGCTGCAATTGGGAAACAGCCTCTTCGCCGCTTTCCAGTATCAGCGCATAGGTTTTCTCGGAACCGTCGTTAATCAGCTTGGCGCGCATGGCAATCCTTTCGTATCGTCAATGGAGATTCGAGAGAATTGTCGGGTTTTCGTTCCTGTTTCTCTTCAACAGGAAGCGGCCGCTATGCGGATCAGGCACTGTCCAATGATTATCGGAAAGGCGACGGTGCCGTCGTTGCGAAGCGCTACTTGAGTGCGGCTACTTGAGCGCGAACGAAACGGCCAGTAGCAGAAGACCGATGAAGAGGGCGACGCCGACCAGGCCGGCGATGATGACGTAGACGGGATTCAAGCCGGTGACGTCGCGCTCGTAGTCGGAGCGGCGGCGTAACCCGATGAAAGACCAAAAAACCGCACCCAGCGTTTCGAAGAAGGACAGCTTTTGGGCCGGCGTTTCTTTCGATTGCTTGTCGTTTCCGCTCATCGCATCCTCGCTTGATCGTGGTGGGCCAATTATAGCGAGCGGCCAGCCTGAATGGTTCATTCATCTTTCCGTCGCGATTGACGCTGCGCGAATGATGCGGGGCCGTTTCTTGACTGCCTGCGGCGCGACTCCTGGCGGCCAAACAATGACGCTGCGGGACGAATACGTGTCGTGCTGAAGGGCCGCGTACCTGTTATCGCC
>DATDLO010000235.1:0-4888 GCA_036519215.1 Oxalicibacterium sp. | reverse complement strand
GACATCATTAAAACAGATGCACCTCGATTTGCGTACCTTGAGTATGAGAATTCATACGGCCGGGGGACTGCGTTCGCCAGATTAGTGGAAAGTGGATAAGTTGGAGTGCGGCAGTTTTGCGATCAAATCAACAGGGGCTCGAAATATTAAAACCCGCCGAAGCGGGCTTGTGGCCACGGAGATTTGAAGCGAGTAAGCGGTGCCAACTAGTGCGCGGCCAAAGCCGGACACCTACTTCTCATCGACATTAAAATTGGTAATTTGCACCGAATCTGAATGTATGCACCGAGAGGTCAGACCGAATGTTGTAGGTGTTGCCCGCCGCAATGCCACTTGTGCCGTCTCCGGTGATCGTGGTGTTTCCGAAATCGAGGTAGGCGTATTCAGCTTTAAGCGTCCATGACTTGCTCACGGCATGCTCTACGCCAGCGCCGACCTGATAACCCCAGCCGACCTTTTTAGATATATTAATGGCCCCGTCGCCGCACGGCGATGCAGTGCAGGTATCTAAAAATCCTACCTTGAGGTTAGAGTAGACTGCCCCCGCCTTCGCATAGAAGAGGGTGCGATCCCGTGCGTAACCCAGCCTTGCACTAAGTCCTGCGAATGTGCCACTTCTTATTGTGGCCGAAGCATCATAGGCGTCACCGTATATATCAACTCCGGGTTGGAGCGATGATTCATCAAGTTTGAGACGTCCCAGCTCTGCTTCAACCCCGAACACTCTTCGTCCCTGCTGCCAATTGTAGCCAGCTTGAATTCCCGCAAGCAGTCCGCTGGAATCCGCATCCCAACTAACCGGCTCGAAAGGTGCGGCCCCGTTATATTCGTTGTCATGAAAATTCGATTCACCCCAACCATGACCTACTTGTACGCCAACGTAACCACCAGACCAGTCATGGACCATCGGTAAGTTCTTCACGACCGATCTTTCGTCAGCAGCAGATACGCCGCCTGCAGCTCCCAGTAAAAATACTCCGGTAAGTACATGCTTGTTGTTCATGGTCGTTCTCCTTTTTCAATGTGAAAGGCAGTACTGAACGGGTCATTCTCAATTTCGCAAACATGTACTAAGCGCTGCCCCTTAACTTAGCATGTTTTCATGGAGAAACTATCAGATGTATGCTGATACTTGCCTCAGCAGGCGGGGTATGTATATCACGCTGCCGAGGACCGGGATTATGCGGATCAATACCCGCAAATAGCCTGCGCCTCTGTTAGGGGCCGCTCACCCAACGATTATCGGAATTGGCGAACAGGTCGCTGATCCAATCTACAAACACGCGCACCTGGGGCGGCAGGTAACGCTTGTTCGGGTACATAACGGATACCATACGAGATGGCGGTTGCATGTCGGACAACACCTCCTTCAACTGACCAGATTCCAGATATCTGCTGACGCCGATGCCGATCGCCTGCATCAGGCCGAAACCGGCCAGTCCGCTTTCGATGAATGCCTCGGAATCGTTGACGAGTATGCCGGGCTTGAACTTGATGGTTTGGCTTTTGCCGTTTACGACAAAATGCCAGTCCATCACCTTCCTGTTTTTTCCCGAAAAGAAACCGACCGCTTTGTGCTGATGCACATCGGCGACGGACATCGGGCGACCGAACTTCTTGATGTAATCCGGCGAAGCGCATGTCACCATCGAGACATGACCGATGCGTCGGCCGATCATGGTGGAGTTGGGCAAATCCCCGAGTCGAACCACGCAGTCGATTCCGTCTGCAATCAGATCGATAGGACGATCGCTGACGCCGACGACGAGATCGATGTCCGGATATTTCTGCTTGAATGCGGCAAGACGCGGAATGATGAGCGGTCTGGCAAGCGCGACCGGGATATCGATGCGAAGTTTTCCTGACGGCTTCTTGACCGAGGCATTCGTCGAGACCAATGCCTTTGCGTCCGCCACCTCTTCCAGAATCTTCCTGACTTTTTGATAGTACAAATCGCCTTCGGTGGTAAGGCTTATTTTTCGCGTCGTGCGATGAAGCAATCTCGTACCCAGATGGGCTTCGAGTATCTGAACCGCGTTGGTTACGCTTGGTCTCGTCGAATGAAGTGCATCGGCAGCTTTTGTGAAACTGCCCATTTCCACCACGGTGGCAAACACTTTCATGGATTGAAATAAATCCACTTCTATTCCTTCGCTAACAACAGCCCTTCGGAAGAAGTGCGTCCTTGATGTTACCGGAAATTGTAACGTTCCTATTGAAACCGGAACGTGTCTTTAAGAGAAAATGTGCTGCTCCCCCGCATGGCTCTGTGAAGTGCCACCACCCGTATGCGCAATATCTGCCTTGAGGCGATGAGGTCGACATTGTTATCGATTTTCATAATAGTGAATATCGTATTTGTGGATTTATCGCCCACAGTCTTGTTCCTAAGATGTGCTTACTCGCTCATGGCGAACATTCACTCTTATGAAGGGGCTTCAAATGGATCTGCAATTACAAGGAAAAACTGCTGTCGTTACCGGTGCCAGCATGGGTCTGGGCCGCGCGACCGCTAAAGCGCTGGCATTGGAAGGCGTCAAGGTATTGGCTGTAGCACGTAGCGCCGATCTGCTGCAGGAACTGTCGGATGAAATTGAAGCTGCCGGTGGCGTCAAGCCCGTCATTTTCGAGCAGGATTTCGTGACAAAGGACGCATCGAAAAAGATCGCTGCCAAGGCGTTTGCATCTCTAGGGCAGATCGATATTCTGGTCAACAACGCAGGCGGCAGTCGTCCGATTTCAATCACCGCTGGCGACGATGTCTGGGAAGAGGGCATGACGCTGAATTTTGACCGTCACCGTCAGCTCACGCAGGAAATTCTTCCGTACATGATCGAACGGAAGTCCGGCCGGCTGATTCATATTTCGGGTACCCAGGAACCTGATCACGTCAACGCCGCCGCTGTCGCCAAAGCAGGGTTGGTGGTCTGGTCGAAGGGACTGTCGCATCAAATTGGTAAATACGGCATTACGTCCAACTGCATCGAACCGGGTCTGCTCGACACCCAGCAAATTCGCAAGCTGTTCCCGGGCGATGCGCGCCGCATCTTCGCGGAAAGGGAAATTTCGCTGGGCGATTTCGGTGATCCGATCGAAGTTGCCAAGGCAGCGGTTTTTCTGGCTTCCGCAGCGGCAAGCTACATCACCGGTATCGTGCTGCCCGTCGACGGCGGCATGCGCAACACGGCGTTTTAATCACGCCCGGTCATGACACACGAGGTCGTCGTGTGTCATGATCGAACATCATTTTGCGATTCATTTAAACAGGACAGAAAATGAAACGGGATTCCGTCAGCATCGTCGAGGCATTCTGGCGCGCAGTATGGCAAGGCAAGGATTTCGACGCCATCGATCGTTTTTGTGTGGAGGATTTTGTTATTACGTCCGGCGGGGTGGACATTGTTTCCCGGTCTGAATTCAAGAAATGGGCCAGACAATTTAACGAGCGCATCACCGACCTTGAATTTACGGTAATCGAAACCTTTCAAAATGCGGACGGAAGTCGTGTCGCCTCGCGTTGGCATGTGAGGGGACGTAATAACGGAATATTCGGCTTGGCGGCGGACCAAAAGGAATTCAGCTTGAGCGGTACGGCGATCTGGCAGGTACGGGATGACGGTAAGCTGATGCACAATTGGGTCGAACGTTCTGGCTGGGAAGCATTCAATGACTTAAGCGGGCGAAAGTAACGCTGACGCCGAATTCGATTTGCCAATGCTGTTGGTCAGGATCACGCAGGCTGGAAGCCGACAGTCGCGCTGGATCACGAGCGGCGATCAACGCGTCCAGCTTCCTCATTACATTCGACGCATCCCCGCATGTTGTACTCGTTTTGCCATTTTTCAAAAATATGCTTGACACCTACCAACTAGTAGGTAAACTGGTGGCATGGAATTAGAACTCTCCCCCCGCGCTGTCGAGATCGTCTCGTGTGCCCAGTCACTGATGATGACGGGCGGCTACAACGGATTCAGCTACGCGGACATCGCTGAGTCGGTGGGCATTAGCAAGGCGAGTATCCATCATCACTTTCCCACCAAGGCAGAGCTTGTGCGGGCTGTCTTGAAGCGATATCGAGAAGAAGGTCGCAAAGGGATGGCCGCGTTAGAACAGGCGATCGCCGATCCGCTTGCTCAGCTTCAGGCCTATACCAACTACTGGGAAACGTGCATCCGCGACGGTTCCGCTTCATTTTGTGTTTGCGCAATGCTTGCGGCTGAACTGACAGTAATTCCGGAGCTTGTCGCTGACGAAATTCGGGGGCACTTCCGGGATCTGGCGGAGTGGCTCACGCGTATTTTGGAGAGAGGGGCTGCGAATGGCGTCTTTCATTTGCGTACAGCCGCGGAACGGGAAGCAATGGCCTTCATGGCAACGGTCCATGGGGCAATGCTGTCAGCGCGTGCTTATGGCGATCCGGAGATATTTGCTGCGATTGTGCAGTCCAACGTGGGGCGTCTGATGCGTTCCCCATAATTCTGAATGGCCTGGTTCACCACGTAAGCCGTGGTGATTTTTTTTACCTCATTAATCTACCTACTGATAGGTAGGCAATCGGATGGTCTGCAGCGGAGCGGTGCAATGTTGGCGTTAGAACAGCTTGGGACGGCATCAGTGATGCGCGTATGCGGATTTGACCGGAAGCGATTCATGACACGTATTGATGGACGGGCGCCGGTGATCGGCAAAGGGAAGCCATGACGAACAACTCTATCCTGCCGTTGTCTGGCGGCGTGTCGCAAGCAACGAGCGCGGTCAGCAGTTCGCTTGAAATCTCCACTCAGGATTTTCTGAAGTTGTTGGTTGCCCAGTCGAAGTACCAGGATCCGCTGTCGCCGAAAGATCCCGGGGACACATTGCAGCAACTGGCATCGCTTGCGGGCGTATC
>DATDLO010000234.1:0-2263 GCA_036519215.1 Oxalicibacterium sp. | reverse complement strand
CGGTACCGGCATGCGAGGCCAGCAATGCCTGCATGCGTGCATCGACATTGCGGCGATAGGCAATGACTTCCTTCAGCGCAGGACGCGTCAGCAAGCCGCGCTTCGGCCGTGCATGTTTGTCGCCGACGCCGTTGTAATAGGAATTGAACAATACGCGGAAAGCGGAATGGAAAGGCTTGAAATCGCGTTCGCGTCTTTCCAGCAGGAAGGTTTCGAAGAACCATGTCGTGTGCGCCAGATGCCATTTGATCGGGCTGGCATCCGGCATCGATTGCGCACAGCAATCTTCCTCGGATAACGGTGCCGCCAGTTCCAGCGAGTGCGCGCGCACCTGGGCGAAGCGACGCGCGAGCGGATCTATCGTGTTGAGAGGAAGGCGGTCGGCTTGTGCATTCATGTTAGCCCCTGATGTGGCAGGTCGGCCCTGCCTAGGTTTGTTCGATGGCGGAAACGGATTCGACCCGCTTCCGGCAAATGTTGTTCCGAAATGCCGTTGCGATCAAGCGGCGCGCGCGTGGCAGACAAGGAACCAGCCGGCAGGATCGGTCCATGCGGCAACATCGCCGAATCCCGCCTGCCGCAGCATGGCGATGAAATTGTCCTGTGTGTATTTATAACTGTTTTCGGTATGTATGCGTTCGCCGCGTGCAAACTGGCGTTCGCCGCCGGCCCAGGAAACGACCTGGTCGATTTCCGATTCCAGATGCATTTCGACACGGCTGCGTTCGACATTGAAAAAACCGCGATGCCGCCATGCACGCAATTCGAAATCGGCATCGAGCAGCAGATTCAGGTGGCGCAATATGTTCAGGTTGAAGGCAGCGGTCACGCCCAGCGCATCGTCGTAGGCAAGATCGAGCACGCCTTTTTCCTTGACGAGATCCACGCCGATCAGGATGCCGCCATTTGCCTTGTCGCCGTGCATGCAGGCCGCATGCACGCGCCGCAGAAAAGCCAATGCTTCGTCCGGCGTGAAATTGCCGATCGACGAACCGGGATAGAAGAACAGGCGATTGTCATCGTTGACAGCCTCCGGGAGTGCCAGGTCGGATGAGAAATCCATGCCGACGCCAATCATGTCGATCTGCGGAAATTGCATCTGCAAACGATCCACGGCATCGCGCAGGAAATCGACCGAAATGTCGACCGGCGCATATTGCGACGGCTGCAATGCGGAAAAGAGTTTGGCCGCCTTCGCGCAATTGCCGGCGCCCAGATCGATCAGCGTGGCACCGCGGCCGACCGAAGCAGCGATCGCTTCGGCACGCTCGGCGAAAATGCCGGCTTCGGTACGTGTCGGATAGTACTCGGGGAGTTCGCAGATCGCCTCGAACAGTTTGGAGCCGAGTGCGTCGTACAGATACTTGGGCGAGACATGCGCGTGTTCCGCGTTCAGTCCCGCTTTCAATTCATCGCGGATATCGTGTTGAGGTGTGGTCAGGCATTGGATGAACCGAGTCAATGATTTCTCCCGTATTGAATGGCACCGGACTCGGCCGGTATTCATGGTTGCTCATTATTGCGGACCGCTACTGACAATTACCGTCAGCAGAGCCGTCTGACTAATACGCGCGGCAATCGCAGAAAGTTACAGCCGATGCAGAATCATCGAATCATAATTGATGCTACTCTACTCTGCTTCGCGCCCCGGCGTTCTATCCGATACGGTAGCGGCAAGGCGGCGCGCTTTGCGTTAGGTTACGTACAGAATCAATCAATTACATGAGTTCCACCACCACAAGCATTCCACGCAAAAGCAGTCTGGCCACGCTGCGCGGCCTGTCGCGTTTCCTGATCCCGTATCGCAAACAGTTTGTACTGGCCGGCATTGCGCTGGTCGTTGCCGCCGCGGCGACGCTGGCGATTCCGTATGCCTTTCGCCAGATGATCGATCTCGGCTTCGGTGCGGCCGGCGTGCAGAGCACCGCGCATATCAACACGTATTTCATCGCATTGTTCGGTACTGCCTGCGTGCTGGGCGTGGCCACTGCGGGCCGTTATTACATGGTGTCGTGGCTGGGCGAGCGCGTGACGGCGGATATCCGTGATGCCGTCTACGCGCACGTCGTTACACAAAGCCCGCAATTTTTCGAAACGACGCAGAGCGGCGAAGTGCTATCGCGCCTGACCACCGATACCACGCTGATCCAGACGCTGGTCGGCACCAGCATTTCCATGGCGCTGCGCAATTTCCTGTTGTTCCTCGGCGGCCTCGCGATGCTGTTCGTTACCAGTGTCAAACTGACCTCCATCATCCTGCTGA
>DATDLO010000233.1:0-2824 GCA_036519215.1 Oxalicibacterium sp. | reverse complement strand
CTATCGCCGGGATTGATACCGGAATCGCGTGTCGGAGGCACGGCAGAAATGTAATCTTTTCATTGCGAATCGTTCGCATCTGCTGTGCGCCAGTGCCAGGCTGGCAATTGCATAGCAAAATGCCAAATTGTAATGACAATGTTTTTGTGCGTGGCGGCTATTGATTTTCCAAAAAGCATCGCCAGCTATTGCAGCATGCGCCGTATTGACGCATAGTACGTAAAGGCGTGCAGGCATGCCTGCATGCGATACGCGCCGATTATCCAGGAATCGTTGCGCGTTCCTACAGAACGGGAGCAATCTTACTCATGGCATCTTTTTTCTTCAGTCAGCAGCTCAATGGTTGGCAACAAATGTTTCGTCGTGGACAGTCTGGCAGCTTTTTGTCGCGCCTGTTCGCCTGGTTGATGCTGGGGCTGCTGCTGGTCGTGGGTCTGCTGGTCGTGGTCGCGGTTCTGCTGCTCAGCTGGTTGCTGATTCCGGTACTGCTGTTCAAGAAACGTAATGCGCTGAAGGCTGCACGCGAGGCGGCAGAGCGCGCCTATTATCGTCGCCCGGAGCAGGGCGATGTCATCGAAGGCGTGGTGACGGAAGTCAAGGACGAACGCGCCTGATTTAAGTGCCATGCAAAAAAACGCACATCATTCGATGTGCGTTTTTTTTTGTGCCTGCAATGCGATGAAATAGAACGAGCAGGAGCGCCGTGCGACGCTGTCGTCAATGCCGTTTCTTTGCGTTGGCGAAGCTGATCCTGATCAGCAGCCCGCCGCCCTTGCGATTGGACAGCTGGAGCTTGCCGCCATGGCGGCGCACGATGCGGTCGACGATTGCCAGCCCGAGACCGGCACCATTGGCCTGGCCGCGCGCCTGATCCATGCGTGTGAATGGCCGCAATAGACGATCGATTTCTTCCTCAGGTACGCCGTCTCCATGGTCGGCAATCTCGAGCAGAACACGATCGCCGTCGAGACGGCAGCTGAGATCGATGTCTACGCGCTCGTCGCCTTTCTTCCTGCCGTAACGGCGCGCATTCTCGACGAGATTGTTGACGATGCGGGTAATGTCCACCGGATTGGCCATGATCGATGCATGGTCGTCGATCTCCGCATGAACATGCACATTCTGCAGGCGTGATATTTCCTGTGCCGTCTGCTGCATCAGCGATGACAGGTCGACCTGCACGAATTGCGTACTGTCGGTTGGCCTTGCATAGTCGAGGAACTGGCCGATGATCGCATCCATTTGTTCCAGATCGGATTGCATGCCCTGGTGTGCGGCTTCGGGCAGCTTGGCCATTTCCAGTTCCAGCTGCATGCGCGCCAGCGGCGTGCGCAGATCGTGCGAAATGCCGGCGAGCACGACGGCGCGATCGGATTCGACGCGATCCAGGTCGTCGACCATGTGATTGAAGCTGAGATTGGCTTCGCGCACCTCGGTCGGACCGCGTTCCGGCAGTGGAGCAGGGCGCTGTCCGTTGGCGACGGCGCGCGCGGCTGCGGTGAGACGCGCCAGCGGCTGGTTGATTAGGCCCGAAATCATCAATGCACCCAGCAGTGACAGCAGCAGCGTGACGGCACCCCAGCCCAGCCATTGCACGCCGGAGCTGCCTTCGACACGTTCGCGGTCGAGCATCAGCCAGTATTCGTCGTCGGCAATCATGAAGCTGACCCAGAAGCCGGCGACATCGTTGACAGTGCGTGCAAAACGCGTGTCTTCGCCGAGTGCGGCGCGCACATTGCCTTCGATGGTTTCCATCATGCGGCTTGCGGGCGGCGGTGTGATGCGGTCGGTGGATTCCAGCGGGTAGACGCGTATGCCTTCGTTACTCGATAGATCGAACAGCAGTTCACGGCGCAGATCGGGCGCAGAGTGCGTCAGCGCTGCGCGCGTGATCGTGACGATGGAGACGACCTGCGCCGCGATCTGGTTCGCGCGCGGCGTTTGTTCGACGATGCGATAGCTGGCGACCCAGGCCGCCATGCTGGCGGCGATGAAGAAGGCGAGCAGGAAGAAGGTGCGCCAGAACAGGCCGCTTTTCATCCAGCTCAGTCTGTTGGGCGAAGAAGAGGGCATGCGTTCCCTTTGGCGGCGCTACGGTATTCCTTGTATGAAGGTGTGCCGATCAGCGCGGCTTGCCTTCCGGGATGAAAACATAACCGAGGCCCCATACGGTCTGGATGTACAACGGCGTCGAGGGATCGGGTTCGATCAGTTTGCGCAGGCGCGAGATCTGCACGTCCAGGCTGCGATCGAAAACTTCGTATTCGCGACCGCGTGCCAGTTCCATCAGTTTTTCGCGAGACAGAGGCTGGCGCGCATGGCGGGCGAATACTTTCAGCACCGAGAATTCGCCGGTCGTCAGCGAGACGGTCTCGCCATTCTTTTTCAGCGTGCGCGTGCCGAGATCGAGTATGAAGTCGCCGAAGGTGAAGGTTTGCGGCGTTTCCGATGGCGCGCCCGGCAATTCGTCGGGGCCGATGCGGCGCAGCACGGCGCCGATGCGGGCAACCAGTTCGCGCGGATTGAAAGGTTTGGCCAGATAGTCGTCGGCACCCATCTCGAGGCCGACGATACGATCGACATCCTCGCCCTTGGCCGTCAGCATGATGATGGGCGTCTTGTCGCCGGCACCGCGCAGCCGGCGGCAGATCGACAGTCCGTCCTCGCCGGGCAGCATCAGGTCGAGTACCAGCAAGTCGTAGCGTTCGCGCAGCCAGAGCTTGTTCATCGTCTGTGCGTTCTCTGCCGTCACGACATTGAATCCCTGCTCCGACAGATAGCGTCGCAACAGATCGCGCAGGCGCAGATCGTCATCGACGACGAG
>DATDLO010000232.1:0-3831 GCA_036519215.1 Oxalicibacterium sp. | reverse complement strand
TCAGTCCGGCAACAGTTCGAAAGCGTTTGCCACTTCGTCGGCAAATTTTTCCAGAAACATCAGTTGCCGCACCTTTTCCGCAGCCTGTGTGAAATCCTGCGCATCCAGCAATCCGCCGACCTGTGCCAGCGTTTCCTTGCGTGCACCGCGCAGATCGGATTCCAGCGTCTCCAGTCCGGCGCGATCCTTCTGCACGCTTGCGTCGTCAAGCGCTTCGCGCCATTCCATCTGCTGCATCAGGAAATCGACCGGCATCGCCGTATTCGATTCGGTCTGCAGATCGACGCCATTCAGTTCGCACAGATAGGCGGCACGCCTGTACGGATTCTTCAGCGTCTTGTATGCCTCGTTGGCACGCGTAGCCCATTGCATGGCGACCCGCTTTTCCGCATCCGACGCGCTGGCGAACTTGTCGGGATGGACCTGATTCTGCACTTCATGATAGGCAGCATCGAGTACCTTCGCATCGATGTCGAACTGCTGCGGCAGATGGAATAACGCGAAATGGTTCTGCAACTGGCAACGCCTTCAAATAAAAAAGCCTGCGCGAATTCGACAGGCTCATCAAACATGCGCCACAGGCGGCATCAGCGCCGCCGGCGAATCATCAGATACGGAAGCTTTCGCCGCAACCGCATTCGTCCTTGACGTTGGGATTGTGGAACTTGAAGCCTTCGTTCAGTCCTTCGCGGGCGAAATCGAGTTCGGTGCCGTCGATGTAAGGCAGGCTTTTCGGGTCGACAAAAACCTTGACGCCGTGCGATTCGAACACCGCGTCCTCGTTGGCGCTTTCGTCCACGTATTCCAGCTTGTACGCCAGACCGGAACAGCCGGTCGTGCGCACGCCGAAGCGCAGGCCAATGCCCTTGCCGCGTCGTTCCAGATAACGATTGACGTGTTTCGCCGCTTTTTCAGTCAATGTGATTGCCATGTTTCCTGCCTCGCAAACTGCTCCCGGCGCATGCCATCATGCGCCGCCGAAACTCAAGCTGCTTCCTTCGCGTCCGCACCGCCATGACGGGACTTGTAGTCCTGCACGGCTGCCTTGATCGCGTCTTCCGCCAGGATCGAGCAGTGGATCTTCACCGGCGGCAACGCCAGTTCTTCCGCGATCTGGGTGTTCTTGATCGACAGTGCCTGATCCAGCGTCTTGCCCTTGACCCATTCGGTCACCAGCGACGACGACGCAATCGCCGAGCCGCAACCGTATGTCTTGAATTTCGCATCTTCGATCACGCCATCGGCGCCGACCTTGATCTGCAGTTTCATCACGTCACCGCAAGCCGGCGCGCCGACCATGCCGGTGCCGATGGTTTCATCACCCTTGTCGAAAGCGCCGACATTGCGCGGGTTTTCGTAGTGGTCCAGAACTTTGTCCGAGTAAGCCATTTGATGCTCCTTGAATAAACCGTTGCTATGCCGCGATCAGTGCGCAGCCCACTGGATCGAATTCAGGTCGATCCCGTCCTTGTACATGTCCCACAGCGGCGACAGTTCGCGCAGCTTGGCGACTTTTTCCTTGATCAGCTTGATCGTGAAATCGACCTCGTCTTCCGTCGTGAAACGGCCGATCGTGAAGCGGATCGAGCTGTGTGCCAGTTCGTCGCTGCGACCCAGCGCCCGCAATACATAAGATGGTTCCAGACTGGCCGAAGTACAAGCCGAACCGGAAGAAACCGCCAGATCCTTGATCGCCATGATCAGCGACTCGCCTTCAACATAGTTGAAACTGACGTTCAGGTTGTGCGGCACACGGTGGTCCATGTCGCCGTTGATGTAAACCTCTTCAATTTCGGTCAGACCTTTTGCCAGGCGGTCGCGCAGGCTGCGGATACGTGCCAGTTCGTCATCCATTTCCTCGCGTGCAATACGGAAGGCCTCACCCATGCCGACGATCTGGTGCGTCGCCAGCGTGCCGGAACGCAAGCCGCGCTCGTGACCGCCGCCGTGCATTTGCGCTTCAATGCGCACACGTGGCTTGCGGCGTACGTACAGCGCACCGATGCCTTTCGGACCGTAAGTCTTGTGCGCCGAGAAACTCATCAGGTCGACCTTGGTGTTTTCCAGATCGATCTTCACCTTGCCGGTCGCCTGCGCAGCGTCCGAATGGAAGATGATGCCCTTGCTGCGGCACAGTTCGCCGATCTCGGCGATCGGCTGGATCACGCCGATTTCATTGTTGACCAGCATCACGGAAACCAGGATGGTGTCCGGGCGAATCGCTTCGGCCAGTTGCTCGATCGTGATCAGGCCGTTGTCCTGCGGCTGCAGATAGGTCGCCTCGAAACCTTCGCGCTCCAGTTCGCGCACGGTGTCCAGCACGGCCTTGTGCTCGGTCTTCACCGTGATGATGTGCTTGCCCTTGGTCTTGTAGAAATGCGCGGCACCTTTCAGCGCCAGGTTGTTGCTTTCGGTTGCGCCGGACGTCCAGATGATTTCGCGCGGATCGGCGTTCAACAGCGCCGCCACTTCGGCACGCGCATCTTCCACTGCCTTCTCTGCCGTCCAGCCGTACATATGGCTGCGCGAAGCCGGATTGCCGAACTGCTCGCGCAGGTACGGAATCATCTTGTCGGCGACTCGCGGATCGATCGGCGTCGTCGCCGAATAATCCATGTAGATCGGGAAATGAGGCGCCTTGATGGTATCGATCAGGCTTTTATCCAGCGGGGCATTCATGTTGACTCCAGGTTGTCTATCAAGCCGCGGCGTGGTTGCGATGCATGACCACGACGCTTTGTTGTTCCGCAATCTTCTGGTTCTGCTGATCGACCAGATCTTTCAGCGAAACCGAATCCAGGTAATCGACCATCTTCGCATTCAGCGTGGCCCACAGGTCATGCGTCATGCAGCGCGGTCCGTTTTCGTGCTCAGGACTGTGGCAGTTTTCCTTGCCGCCGCACTGCGTCGCATCCAGCGGTTCGTCGACAGCGATGATGATATCGGCCACCGTCACCTGTTCCGCCGGACGCGCCAGGTTGTAACCACCGCCCGGACCGCGTACCGACTCCACAATCTCGTGGCGGCGCAGCTTGCCGAACAGCTGTTCCAGATAGGAAAGGGAAATTTCCTGGCGCTGGCTGATGCCGGCAAGCGTGACCGGGCCATTGTCCTGGCGCATCGCCAAGTCAATCATCGCCGTCACGGCAAAACGACCTTTTGTAGTCAAACGCATGAAAATCCCGATCTCAAAAATCCAATCAAAAACCGGAGTTGTTGATCATTTTGGTCAAGTATAACAAAGTTGACTGAATCTGTCAGGTAAGCACTATCACCTACAAATCAAGGACTTGTCATTCGAGATGGAGTGTAAATGGCCGGATGGAACGGATCATTGATCAAGGTCACGAAGCAACAAAAATGGCATGCAGGCTCGTTGCCGAGCACCGAACTCCCTATCGCAACCATGCAATAGCCGGTAATTCCCGCGCAGCGCCTGCCTTTGGATCCATCAAAAATTTGAATGATCGATCAATCCAATAATTACTACCAAGAAATACTCACGTCCAAACACTTTTGAAAAAGCCAATCAGGCACCAAGCTCGCAGAAATAATGCAATTTGAGAATGAATTGAATGAGCATTCAATTTATACTTGAGGCTTCGTTTATTGACTGAAACTTCGTTATCTTTCATCACATGGCTTCTCGCACTCCACAGTCCCCCACTCCGAAAGCCGACAAGAAGCGCATCGAAGTTCTGAAGGCTGCAGCCAAATGTTTCCGGAAAAACGGCTTCCACCAGACGTCGATGCAGCAGATCTGCGCGGAAACCGGCCTCGGCCCCGGCGCTGTCTATCGCTACTTCACCGGCAAGGAAGCCATCATCGAAG
>DATDLO010000231.1:0-5740 GCA_036519215.1 Oxalicibacterium sp. | reverse complement strand
CGAACAGCGCGCGATGGACGCCATCGAGCAGAAACTGATCGCCGAACAGCAGCGCGCCGATGCCGCCGAAATCATGCTGCGCGCCACGCAGGAAAAGCTGGCAGCCGAACAGGCCGCGCTGGAAGCGACCGAAGCGCGTGTCCGTGCCGAACAGGAACAGGCTGCGATCATGCGCAGCCGCGAACGTGCACAGCATGCATTGTGCGAGGCGGCTGCAGCAGCGATTGCCGCCGAACAGGAAACACTGGCGCAGGAAGCGGCGCAGGCCGAGGCGCAACGCATCGCAACCGAAGCGGTTGCGCGTCAGGCGCAGCAGGCAGCACAGCTGGCGCAGACCGAAGCGCAGCGCGCGGAAGCCGAGCAGCAGACGCTGGCAATGCTGGAAGAACAGCTCGAAGCAGAGCGGCAGCGCGCCGAAGCGGACGAAATCGCCATGTATGCGGCGCAGGAAAAATTGCTGGCCGAGCAGCAGGCACGCACGGAAGCCGAACTGGCCGCGATTGCGGAAATGGAAGCAGCCGAACTGGCGCGTCAGATCGCGGTTGCCGAAGCCGAAATACGTGTTGCGCAGGAGGCGAAGACAGCGACGGAACGCCAGGCTGCGGAACTGGCGCAGCAGCATGCGCGCGCTGCCGCAATGGCGCTGGAACTGTCGCAATCGGATCGCGATCGGCTGGAGCGCGAACGCATCGAGGCGCAGAAGCTGGCCGACGAACTGATCACGCGCATCGGCGAACGCGGTGCGCAGCACGAGGCGTGGCAATCGCGTGCGACGGCGGTGCTGGCTGAAGTGCCTGTCGCGATGCCGTCACGCAAGCCGGCTGGCCGCGCCTTTGCCGCACTGGCTGCAGGCCTCGCGCTGTTCGTCGGCGTGGCCGGATGGAATGCGCAGGATGCGGCTACGTCAACACAGTCGGTACAGCCGCAAAAAATGCAGGCAACGCAGAAGAACGCTGCCGAAGGAAGTGTGCAGCCGGTTGTGCCTGCCCGCTTGCAGATGTCGTACGAACTTGCTGCGCGGCCGGCAGAAGCCGAGACTGCAGATACGGCACAGATGGCGAGGGATATTGCGGTGGCGGATGCAAGCGTGGCAATGCGTGCGGCACAGGCAAGATAGAACGGACGGAGGAGAAGCAAAAAAAAGCGCGGTCATCGACCGCGCTTTTTATTTTTCGGAGCAGCAAGCCCGCGGTACGTTTTTACTGGAACGAACCGGTCTTGGTCGTGCTGAAAGGAACGACGGTGATGTGGCTGGGCAGAGCCTCTTCTGCATCGGCGTCGGCGACGATATCGCGTTCTTCCACCGGGATATCTTCCCGTTCGTCATCCTGGCGGCTGGCGTGCAGCGGAGAGGCGAGGTCGTCCTGATTTTTGTACATATCGATTCCTTTCTCGAAATGGAAATCGGTGTGCAGACTGCAAAGCTGCCGCTGTCACACGTCAATCCCGGACAAACAATTTTCTGCGCGACTGTCGAGTTGCGAGAATAGAGGAGCCTTCGTTCGATGGCGATCGGTCATTTTCCCGGGTTGGTGTAGGAAAATGCCGACAAATTGTGCGAACCCTGAAGTTCGACTGCTGTGGCTGGGGGGCGTATGCCCTTACCGGCAGTGACGGAAGTCTAACATCATTCCGCCGGAAAACGCGACGGAAAAACCTGACAAAAAAAACGGTGCCAGGATGACAAGAAGATCAGGCTGCGCGTACGTCGACCGGTTCGGTCTCGCGTCTTTCCTGGCGCCATTCCATGAGTGTTTTCAGTACCAGCGTGATGAGCGCCATGCAGGCCAGCAGCGCGGCAGCGGTGAAGGCGGCGGCGGTCTTGTAATCGTTGTTCAACTGCTCGACCAGCAGCGGTAGCGTCAGCGTCTGGTTCATGATGGTGCCGGAGACGACGGCCACCGCGCCGAATTCGCCGACTGCGCGCGCATTGGTGATGACGGCGCCGTACAGCAGTGCCCATTTGATGTTGGGCAGCGTCACGTGCCAGAAAATCTTCCAGCCGCCGGCACCCAGCGACAGGGCGGCGATCTCTTCCTCGGTGCCCTGTTTCTGCATCAGCGGCATCAGGATGCGTGCGATGTAGGGTGCGGTGACGAATACGGTGACCATGATGATGCCGGGCCATGCAAACATCAGCTGGATGTCTTCCGCATACAGCCATTTGCCGATCGCGCCTTCCAGTCCATAGACCACCAGATAGCAGAAGCCGGCAACGACCGGCGATGTCGCATACGGAATTTCGACCAGGGTGATCAGCAGCCGGCGGCCGAAGAAATCGTAGCGGGTGACGCACCATGCGAGCAGGATGCCGAACACGAGATTGATCGGCACTGTCATTACTGCAGTCAGCAGCGTCAGTTTCAGTGCGTGTTGCATGAAGTCTTCGCTGAGGTTGGCGCGCAGCAGTTCGATGCCGCCTTGCAGCGCTTGCGCAAAAATCAGGATCAGCGGCATGGCCAGCAGCATGATCGCCAGCACAATCCCGGCGGCGATCAGCAGCCATTGATGGAATTCGACCGGACGTTTCGCCTTGCGTGTCGTTTGTGCCATCGCGCGCTCCTTACGATTTGTTGAACAGCTTGCCCTGCGCCAGTTGCAGCAGGAACAGCAGCGTCAGCGACGCGAGCAGAACGACCGAAGCGATGGCTGCGGCGGCGGGATAGTTGTATTCCTGCAGGCGCACGAACAGCATCAGTGACGTGACTTCCGTTTCATACGGAATGTTGCCGGCGATCATGATGACGGCACCGAATTCGCCCAAGCTGCGGATGAAGGCCTGCGACGAACCGGCGATCAGCGCAGGCAGCAGCGTCGGCAGGATCACGCGCGAGAAGATCTGCCATTTGTTCGCGCCGAGCATCAGCGCGGCTTCTTCCAGCTCGGCATCCATGTCTTCCAGCACCGGTTGCACCGAGCGCACGATGAACGGGATGCTGGTGAAGATCATCGCCACCACGATGCCGGGGAAGGCATAGGAAATCTTCCAGCCCAGGAGTTCGAACCATTGGCCGAGCCAGCCGCTGGGGATGAACAGCGCCGACAGCGTGATACCGGCTACCGAAGTCGGTAGCGCAAACGGCAGATCGACCAGCGAATCGAGCAGGCGGCGTCCCGGGAAGTTGTAGCGCGTGATGATCCACGCCCACAGGAAACCGATCATCGTCACGATGACGGTCGAATAGAAGGCGCCGGTAATCGTGACCTTGTAGCTCTGGATCAGGCGCGCATCGCTGATGGCGAACCAGTATTGCGACCACGTCATGCCGCTGATGTAGACCAGCAGCGCGGAGATCGGCAGCAGGATGACGAGGCTGATGTACAGCGCCGAAACGCCGAAGCTGAGCGAGAAGCCCGGCAGGACCGGCGTGCTGCGGAAGAAGCGGAGCGGTGAAGTCACGATAGGGTGCGGGTTTCAGGGACGGCCGCGCAGCGCCGCGAACGGCCTTGCGCCAAAACAAACGACCATCCGGTCAGGATGGTCGTGTGAACGAGCGGCATTGTAAACCACCGTGGTGCGGACTGCCAGAATGGCAGCGCCATGTCGATCAGTGACGCTGTGCCAGCAGCTGGTCGAGGACGCCGCCGCTGCTGAAGTGGGTCGCCTGGATGTTGTCCCACGAACCCAGCACCTTGGTCGGATCGATCAGGCGAACCTTCGCATACTTGTCGGCCACGACCTTGGCGACATCCGGATGATTGACGCGGTAGTTGAACGTCGTCAGCAGCAACTGAATTTCGCGCGAGTATTCGTAGTTCAGGTAGGCGGTAGCGACCTTGCGGGTACCTTTTTCATCGACCACCTTGTCGACCACGGCAACCGGGAATTCAGCCAGCACGGAAACCGGCGGCACCACGATTTCATAACCGCCGGCCTTGAACTCGTCGCTCTTGGCGATGTTGATCACTTCCGATTCGAAAGTCAGCAGCGCATCGCCCTGGTTGTTCTGTGCAAAGGCCACCGTTGCACCGCGGCCGCCGGTCGGGAAGTTGACGACGTTATGCAGCAGCTTGCCGACGAATTCCTTGATCTTGGGCTGATCGCCCTTGAATTTCTCGTTCGCATACAGCCATGCCGCCAGATAGGTGTAGCGTGCATTGCCCGAGGTTTTCGGATTCGGGAACACGACCTTCACATCGTTGCGTACCAGATCGTCCCAGGTGTGGATGTTCTTCGGATTGCCCTTGCGCACCAGGAAAGCGATCGTGCTGTAGTACGGCGAGCTGTTGTTCGGGAATGCTTTCTGCCAGTCCTTGCGAACCAGGCCGCGCTTGGCCAGGATGTCGATGTCGGTGACCTGATTGAAAGTGACGATATCGACCTTCTTGCCCTGGAGGATGTCCTGCGCCTGGCGCGAGGTGCCGGCAAACGACTGGTCGATCTTCAGGTCCTGGCCGGTTTCCTTTTTCCAGTAGGCCTGGAATTTCGGATTGATCGCAGCGAAGGTTTCGCGGGCGACGTCGAACGATGCGTTCAGCAACGGTTTTTCCTGTGCATGTGCAACACCGGACAGCAGGGCCGCGGTAGCGGCCAGCAGGACGATTTTCTTGAACATTGTTCACTCCATGTGTGTGGAAGCGGTACTGCCTGTCCGCTTTTTATTGTCTTGACGCAAGTTGATGCGAAGCGGAGTTGACTATAACAAAGTTCCTTATGCGCTCAAACGACAACTTTTGTATTTGATCATGCGGAAAAGGAATATAGAAATGCGCCTCAAGCGGTTTCACGCGAAGTTGCCGCGCAACAGGATGTTGCCAAAACAAAAAACCCTTGCCGGTGAGGGCAAGGGCTTTTGTGAATCGTGCGAGGGTGAGAATTACGCCAGGTTTTTCGACGCGAAATCCCAGTTCACCAGCGCCCAGAACGCTTCCAGATATTTCGGGCGAGCGTTGCGGTAGTCGATGTAGTAAGCGTGTTCCCAGACGTCGCAGGTCAGCAGCGGCTTGTCGCCGGTCGTCAGCGGGGTGGCAGCGTTCGACGTGTTGACGATGTCGAGCGAACCGTCGGCCTTCTTCACCAGCCAGGTCCAGCCGGAACCGAAGTTGCCGACGCAGGATTTGGTGAATTCTTCCTTGAACTTGTCGAAGGAACCCCATTTTGCATTGATCGCATCGGCGATCGCACCGGTTGCAGCACCGCCGCCGTTTGGCTTCAGGCCGTTCCAGTAGAAGGTGTGGTTCCAGACTTGCGCTGCATTGTTGAAGATGCCGCCGGAAGATTTCTTGACGATGTCTTCGAGCGACAGGTTTTCGAATTCGGTACCTTTGATCAGGTTGTTCAGATTCGTCACATAGGTCTGATGATGCTTGCCATAGTGGAATTCAAGCGTCTCTTTCGAGATATGGGGAGCAAGCGCATCCAACGCATAGGGCAGTGCCGGCAGGGTATGTTCCATGGTCGTCCTTTGTGGAGGTTGAAAGTAAAACTGCAACGATTGTTGTTTTTGAAAGGGCCTTATTGTAAAGCGGTTATGCCATGCCTGCATACCCGGCAGGGAATTTCCTGCCGACATGCGGTTTGGTCGGGCCAGATTGCTCAGTCTCCGTCCAATGGCTGCTGCACGCTGGCGATGCCGATCTGCGCGGTACCGTCGGCCAGGCGCAGCGTGACATGCTTGTGCGGTTGCAATTGCCGCGGCGTGCGTACGATCTGGCCTTTTTCGTCGGTGACGATCGCATAGCCGCGTTCCAGCGTGCGTTGCGGATTCAGCATGTCCAGTTGAGCGCTCAATGCGGCCAG
>DATDLO010000230.1:0-2216 GCA_036519215.1 Oxalicibacterium sp. | reverse complement strand
CTTCGGCTTGTATCCGGTCAGGCGGCCGACCAGGTGCAGCAGCGCCGCGCCTTCGGCCAGATTGAACGGCGTGCCGAGTCCGAGATCGTTGCTGCGGATGTACAGGCACAGCGAAATCTCTTTCGTCGTGACATTCGGCAGGAACTGGTACAGCAGATGGCAGGCCGGCAGCGCGATGGCATCCAGGTCTGCGCAGTTCCAGCCGTGGAACAGAATGCGGCGGCTCTGCGGATTCTTGATGATGGTGTCCAGGCAATCGCGCAACTGGTCGATCGCGCGGTACAGCAGCACCTTGTCGACGCCCTGATCCTTGACGACGCCGACCACGCGGAAGCCGCGTTCCTGCGCATGCACGATCTGCGATTTTTTGTCGGCCTCGATCAGCTTGTAGGCCGGCCACGCGCGCCATTGCACGCCGTAAACGGGGCCGAGATCGTCTTCTTCCAGTCGGTACGGATTGGCCAGCCATTCGACGTTCTCGTTGGCGTTCTGGTCCCAGACCTTGCAGCCGAGCGCGCGGAAGTCTGCAGCGCTACGCGATGCGCGCAGGAAGCCGACCAGTTCGCCGACCACCGATTTGAAGGCGAGGCGCTTGGTCGTGATAGCCGGAAAGCCGTCTTTCTGCAGATCGAAGCGCAGCATCGCGCCGGGAATGCTGATGGTGCGAATGCCGGTGCGGTTGTCCTGCCATGTGCCGGTGTCGAGTACCGTGCGCACCCGGTCAAGATACTGTTTCATGCATCGTCCGTTCGAGAGGGCGGGCAGCCGGAAAGCTGCTCGCGGGCATTGGGAAAAACGCTATTTTAACGCGTGGACAGGCCGCATCCGGATTGGCTTCAGGTCTGGCCGAACTGCAGTGCGGCCAGACCGGCATACAGTCCGCCCTGTGCCACCAGCGATGCGTGCGTGCCGGTTTCGACGATGTGGCCGTGTTCCATCACGATGATGCGATCGGCGCGCTGCACAGTTGCCAGCCGGTGCGCGATGACCAGCGTCGTGCGGCCGACCATGGCTGCTTCCAGCGCGCCTTGCACCAGGCGTTCGGATTCGGCATCCAGCGCGCTGGTGGCTTCGTCGAGCAACAACAGCGGCGGATTCTTCAGCAAGGCGCGCGCGATGGCGATGCGCTGGCGCTGGCCGCCGGACAGCCGCACGCCGCGTTCGCCGAGGAAGGACAGATAGCCTTCCGGCAGGCGTTCGATGAATTCGTGCGCGGCAGCCAGTTTTGCGGCAATGGTGACTTCCTCGTCGCTCGCACCCGGACGGCCATAGCGGATGTTTTCCATCGCATTGGCGGAGAAGATCACCGTATCCTGCGGCACGATGCTGATGGTGTCGCGCAAGTCGTGCAGGTTCAGTTCGCGGATGTCCACGCCGTCCAGCGCGATCGAGCCTTGTTGCGGATCGTAGAAGCGCAGCAGCAACTGGAACAGCGAAGTCTTGCCGGCGCCGGACGGACCGACGATGGCGACCGTTTCGCCGGCCGCGATGGTCAGCGACAGATCCGACAGCGATGGCATGCCGGGGCGCGACGGATAACAGAAGGTCACGCTGTCGAGGATCAGCGAGGCGCCATTGGCGCGACGCGGCGGCAGCGGCGTGGCCTGTGCCGGCGGTTCGATAGGCGATTTTGCCGCCAGCAGTTCCAGCAGCCTTTCCGCTGCGCCGGCCGCACGTTGCGCATCGCCGCTCACTTCGGACAGTGCGCCGATCGAGCCGGCCACCAGCGCAGAACACAGAATGAACTGGCCGAGCTGCCCGCCGCTCATGGTGCCGTCGATCACCGCATGCGCACCCAGCCACAGCACGAACACGATGGCGCCGAATACCAGCAGGATGGCGACCATCGTCAGCAGCGCGCGCGCACGGTTGCGGCGCACGGCGGTCAGGAAGGCTTCCTGCACCGACATGCCGAAACGCTCGGCCTCGATGCGTTCGTGCGTGAACGCCTGCACGGTCGGCATCGCGTTCAGAATTTCGCCGGCCAGCGCCGATGCATCAGCCACGCGATCCTGCGAATCGCGCGACAGCGAACGCACACGGCGGCCGAACCAGACGATGGGCAACACGACGGCGATCAGCATCAGCAGGATGATGGACGTCAGTTTGACGCTGGTAAAAAACAGCATCATGAGACCGCCGAGAAACAGCAGGAAGTTGCGCAGTGCCATCGAGATGCTGGTGCCGACCAGCGTCTGGATCAGCGTGGTATCGGT
>DATDLO010000229.1:0-8159 GCA_036519215.1 Oxalicibacterium sp. | reverse complement strand
AGCATCGAGACGGCGCCAAATTCCTTCTGGATTTCGTCGATCAGTTCGACCGAACGCGTCGCATCGTTGACGTCGAGCACGACGCCCTTGCCGCCTTCACCCAGATATTCGGAAATCGCGGCAGCACCGGCTTCCGACGTAGCCGTCCCGACCACTTTCGCACCCTGCTTTGCCAGTTCTTGCGCAATGGCGCGTCCGATACCGCGCGATGCGCCGGTGACCAGCGCAACCTGGCCTGCCAGTTGAGTATTCGTCATTTCAAAAGCTCCAAAACGGCATCCAGAGATGCCTGATCCACAATCGCATGTCCGGCGACATCGCCGTTGATTCGCTTGGTCAAACCGGCCAGCACCTTGCCTGGGCCGCATTCGACAAGATCGGTCACGCCGTCCGCCGCCATTTTTTGCACCGTTTCGACCCAGCGTACCGGATTGGCCGCCTGACGCACCAGCGCATCCTTGATACCGGCAACGTCATTGACGATGGCGACATCGACGTTGTTGATCAGCGGAATTTGCGGCGCATTGAATGCCAGCGGCGCCAGATATTCGCGCAGGCGATCCGACGCAGGCTTCAGCAGCGACGAATGGAAAGGTGCGGAGACCGGCAGTGGCAGCGCACGTTTGGCGCCTTTCGCCTTGGCTGCTTCGCAGGCACGCTCGATCGCCGCCTTGTGACCGGCGATCACGACTTGCGCCGGCGCGTTGAAATTGACGGCCTCGACCACCTCACCCTGCGCCGCTTCCTGGCAGGCTGCAAGCACATCGGCATCGGACAAACCCAGAATTGCAGCCATGCCGCCCTGACCGACCGGCACAGCTTCCTGCATCGCCTTGGCGCGGAAACGCACCAGCGGCACGGCATCCTTAAATGGAATCACGCCAGCCGCGACCAATGCCGAATATTCGCCCAGGCTGTGACCGGCCACAACTGTCGGCGCCTTGCCGCCCGCCGCGATCCATGCGCGATACATCGCCACCGCTGCCGTCAACATGACAGGCTGCGTGTTGGTGGTCAGGTCGAGATCTTCCTTCGGGCCTTCGGCGATCAGTTTCGCCAGATCGAATTGCAGTGCCTCGGATGCTTCGGCCAGCGTCTGTTGCACGACCGCGTTGTCGGCAAAGCCGTTCAGCATGCCGATGGCCTGCGAGCCTTGCCCGGGGAAAACGAATGCGAATTTGCTCATGTTCTTATTAATTTCCGGAAATCAATCAATCACATGCGCGCCAGAACCGCGCCCCACGTGAAACCGCCGCCAACGCCTTCCATCATGACGTTCTGGCCCGGCTTGATGCGGCCGTCGCGCACACCGGTATCCAGCGCCAGCGGAATCGATGCAGCCGATGTATTGCCGTGCTGGTCGACGGTGACGATCATCTTGTCCATGCCGAGACCCAGCTTCTTCGCCGTGCCCTGCATGATGCGAATATTCGCCTGGTGCGGCACGATCCAGTCGATTTCGGATGCGTCCATCTTCGCCTGCTGCAGCGCCTCGTTGGCCACTTTGTCGAGCAGGCCGACCGCCAGTTTGAAGACGGCCTGGCCATCCATGTACATGAACGCATTGCCTTCGATCGCACCGTTGCTGATGCGACCTGGGCCGCACAGGATGTCGCCATAATTGCCATTTGCATGCAGGCGCGTCGCCAGCACACCCGGCTCGTTCGACGCCGTCATCACGACTGCGCCGGCACCATCACCGAACAGTACGCAGGTCGTGCGATCGTTGAAATCGATGATGCGCGAAAACACTTCGGCACCGATCACCAGCACGTTCTTGTGGGAACCGGCCTTGATGAAATTGTCGGCAGTAGAGACCGCGTAGACGAAGCCGCTGCAGACCGCTTGCACGTCAACCGCCGCGCATTCGTTGGTGATGCCCAGCTTGCGCTGCACGACACAGGCCGTGCTCGGAAAACCGCCGAAGAAATCCGGCGTCGACGTCGCCAGGATGATCAGGTCGATATCGTTCGGCGCCAGTGTCGCCATGTCGAGTGCGCGCTTCGCGGCTTCCACCGCCAGATCGCTCGACTGCATGTCGGGATCGGCGTAATGACGTGCGGAAATCCCGCTGCGCGAGACGATCCATTCGTCCGAGGTTTCAACACCTTTGGCAGCCAGTTCTTCGGCCAATGCCTGATTCGTGACGCGACGGGGTGGCAGATAGCTCCCCGTGCCGATGATTTTGCTGTAGAGGCTCATGCGGTTTTTTGTTCCGTGTTTTTTTCTGTATTGGTCGGGACGTCGGCGGAAGAAGATTGCGGCATCAAGTCGGCGATCTTCGTCGAGATGCGCGAAAGCAGATCGTTGTTCGCGGCATCGAAAGCGCGCCGGATTGCCCATTGATATCCATATGCATCGGCACCGCCGTGGCTTTTGAATACGAGACCACGCAGGCCGAGCAGGCTGCCGCCGTTGTAACGTGATGGATTCAAACGTTGCGAGATGGCTTTCAATGCAGCACGCGCAATCAGCGCGCCCAGCATGTTGAGCGGCGTACGCTTGAATTCGGTGGTCAGCACGCTCTTGACGAAACGACCCAGGCCTTCCGACGTCTTCAGCGTGACGTTGCCGACGAAACCGTCGCAGACGACGATGTCGGTCGTTCCCTTGAAGATATCGTCGCCTTCGACGTTGCCGTAGAAATTCAGCCTGCCCTTTTCGTGATCGGCACGCAACAGCACTGCCGTCTGCTTGACGACGTCGTTACCCTTGATGTCTTCCTCGCCGACATTCAGAAGGCCAACCGTCGGCCGGTCCTTGCCTTCCATTGCCGATACCAGCGCCGAGCCCATCAACGCAAACTGATGCAGATGCTGAGGTTCGCAGTCGACGTTGGCGCCCAGATCCAACATGTAGGTCGGAGCGTCTTTCTGATTGGGGAGAATGCTGCAGATCGCCGGGCGATCGACGCCGGGGATGGTCTTCAGAACGTAGCGGGATATCGCCATCAGCGCGCCGGTATTGCCGGCGGAAACGCAGGCATGTGCCTGACCTTCCTTGACCAGATTGATCGCGACACGCATCGAAGAGTCACGCTTGCGGCGTAACGCCGTTTCCAGCGTGTCATCCATCTCGACGATGTCTGCCGCATGGACAACGGAAAGGCGCGGATGCTCTGCAGCCTTGCGCTTCTTCAACTCCGCCAGAAGCACCGCTTCCTGGCCGACGAGGATAAGCTCCGCTTCCGGCTCGCTTTCGACGAAGGAAATGGCTGCAGGAATGGTAACCGCCGGGCCGTGGTCTCCGCCCATGCAGTCTATGGATATTTTGATTGTCATTGGCTTGATTCAGTGCCTCGGTCCGGCCACATTATGCGGCAGGTTCGGCTTGATTCAAAATGACGCGACGCGCTTGGTGTGCATATGAAAAAACGGCGCAAAGTCATGACTCAACGCGCCGCTTTCTTCGCCTGAACGGGAATGGATTATTCGTCGTTTTTGGTCTTCAGGACTTTACGGCCACGATAGAAGCCGTTCGGGCTGATGTGGTGACGCAGGTGCGTTTCACCAGTGGTCTGCTCGGTGCTCAGTTGCGGAGCAACCAGGAAGTCGTGCGAACGGTGCATGCCGCGCTTCGACGGGGACTTTTTATTCTGTTGGACAGCCATGATAACTACTCCTAAACCTTAAGTTTGAAAATTCTAACACATCCGTTTTGCGTCACTGCGCAAAACAACCATTTCTGTTGCTGAAATTCTTTCCTGCGATATTGCTTACTGCTTCAGGCCTTTCAGAACGTCGAAAGGCGATGGCTTGCGCACGTTGCCTGCAGCATCCTGCACCGCACCATTCGGGCAAACCTCATGCCTGGACGACAGCGGCAGTGACAATAAGGCCTCGTCTTCCACCAGATCAAGGATATTCATCGACTTCGCGCCGACGATCACATCGATCGACTCGTCGCCCAGCAATTCCTCGATCTCGTCCGCCTGTTCCTCGTTCCTGGCCAGCACCAGCACCTGCTCCGACGCGATTTCGTGCTCCAGTGCCGTCATGCACCGTTGGCAGACCAATCGCACGTTGCCGGCGACCATCATCGTCAATTGAGGATGGCCAAAACTGTTCGCCCCGCCCTGCAGCGTCCAGCGCAATGACGCATGCGCGTCGATGCATTCAGCAGCCAACCGGGGCAGATCGACAACCGAGACCTCGCCCTCGCGCCGCTCGCCAAGCCGGCAGAATTCGAAAACGTCGATGGCAAAAGCGGTCATGGCTGGTGGCCGAATCCGGAAAACCTGCGATAATAACAGGCTTTTTCCTTATTCGTCAAAGCGTTAGCGTGTCTTTGTTGAGCGCTCATTCAAATAAACGTCAAAAATGTCTTCGCCCTTCCGCCAACCGCGTTTGATCCTCGGTTCCAGCTCGGTTTACCGCCGCGAATTGCTGTCTCGCCTGCGCATTCCTTTCGACGTCATGACGCCGGACATCGACGAAACGCCGCGGCCGGGAGAAGCTCCGGAAGCCACCGCCCTGCGCTTGGCAAAAGAGAAAGCCGCAGCGATCGCAGGCAAAGCACCGAATGCGCTGATCATCGGCTCCGATCAGGTCGCCACGTTGAATAGTGAACAAATCGGCAAGCCCGGCACGCATGACAAGGCATTGCAACAATTGCAAAAGATGCGCGGCCGCACCGTTGTCTTTCATACAGCGCTGTGCCTGTTCGACGGCCGCGACGGCATCGCATCGCCGCAACACCAACTGGAAAACATCCGCACCAGCGTCACCTTCCGCAACCTGCCCGATCACGAACTCGATGCCTATCTGCGTATCGAGCAACCCTACGATTGCGCCGGCAGCGCCAAGAACGAAGGCCTGGGCATCGCGTTGATCGAGCGCATCGACAGCAGCGACCCGACTGCGCTGACCGGCCTGCCGCTGATTGCCCTGACCACCATGCTGCGCCGTGCCGGCGTGGAATTTTTCAACATATAGATCATCGACATGCCGGGCACGCTCTATCTCATTCCCAATACGCTGGGCCAGCAGGCCGAAGCCGCCGATCCGCTGGCACACATCATTCCTGCCGAAGTGCAACGCATCACGGCGCAACTCGACTATTTCATCGCCGAGAATGCCAAAACCACGCGCGCCTTCCTGAAGCTGGTCAACGCACAAATCCCCCTGGCAAAGTCATTGCAGGAAATCCGCATTGCCGAACTCGACGTCAACACGCAGGCGACCGCTCTGCCCGCCTTGCTCGAACCGCTGCTGGCTGGACAGGATGCCGGGCTGATATCGGAAGCCGGCGTCCCTGCCGTTGCCGATCCCGGCGCCAATCTGGTCCGGCTTGCCCATGCGCACGGCATTCGCGTACAACCGCTGGTCGGACCGTCGTCACTGCTGCTGGCCGTAATGGCCAGTGGCCTGAGCGGGCAGAACTTCGCCTTCAACGGTTATCTGCCCATCGATGCCGCCGCACGCACGAAACGCATCCGTCAATTGGAAGAACGTTCGCGCGCCGAAAAGCAGACGCAGTTTTTCATCGAGACGCCGTACCGCAACGCCGGCATGCTGGAAGCGCTGATCGAGGCCTGCCGCCCCGATACGCAGATCAGCATCGCGACCGATCTGACGCTGCCGTCGGAAGCGATACGCACGCAATCCGCTGCGCAATGGAAGAAGCAACTGGCAACTGGCGGCATGCCGGATTTCCACAAGAAGCCGACAGTCTTCCTGCTGCTCGCCGAGTAGGGAAAAGAAATGAAAACGGCGCGCCATTCGAGGCGCGCCGCAAGATGATGCAAAGCGGCGATGTTTCATCGCCGCTTTGCCTGCCTTCCTAGAAGGCATCGGGATGGGCCATGAGACCCGTGCGTTATCGTAGAAATGCGAGCGATTGCAATCCACTGATTGCCGACGTTGTTGCATTCACATCGTCCGATGTGGATAACGCGCTCTCAATATAGTCAATCGCTTCGAAACTGCAAGACGATTTTCACGGATGTCGCCGAAAAAATTACGACGACATCTTGCACAAGATCATCACCGCAAATTCGGCATCCATTGCTCTGTGAATGCCTTCACCGCAGAAGCGCCGGCAGCTGCGCCGAATTTTCGCAGTACGCGATCCGACAAGCCTTCCCGTTGCGTGTAATCAACGACATTGGTCGACTTCAACTGGTCGCGCGCCACGCTTTCCACCGTACCGAAACCATCCGCCAATCCCAGCTCCACCGATTTCGCACCGCTCCAGACAAGACCCGAAAAAGTTTCCGGCATTTCCTTCAGACGCGTACCGCGCCCCTTGCGCACGACGTCGATGAATTGCTGATGAATTTCATCCAGCATGTTCTGCGCATACAGCTTTTGTTTTTCGGATTGCGGACTGAACGGATCGAGAAAGCCCTTGTTTTCACCTGCCGTCAACAAGCGGCGTTCGACACCAAGCTTCTCCATGGCGCCGGTGAAACCGAAGCCGTCCATCAGCACGCCGATCGAACCGACGATGCTCGCCTTGTTCACGTAAATGCGATCGGCCGCAGCCGCAATGTAATAACCACCCGACGCGCAAATATCGGTGACGACGACATACAACGGCTTCTTCGGATATTTGGCACGCAAACGCGTCATTTCATCATTGATGATGCCGGCCTGCACCGGACTGCCGCCGGGGCTGTTGATCTGCATGATGACGCCGACCGTGCCCGGATCTTCATACGCCTTGTTCAATGCCGATACCACGGCCTCGGCATCGACGGCGCCCTTGGCCTCGATCGTGCCGTCGAGCTTGATCAATGCCGTATGCGGACCGACGTTTTCCATTTCCGAAACGGACGATCCCAGCACCAGCCACAGGCCGAAGCCGATCACCGCCAGCGTCGCCAGTTTGAAGAAAATGCTCCAGCGGCGGCGCGCGCGCTGCTCTTTCAATGTGGCAAAGGCCAGTTTCTCCAGCACTTCCCTTTCCCAGCCGTCTTTTTTCTGCGCGGCCGATGCCTGCCAGGCGGATGGCTGGTTGCCTTGATCGTTATCGTTGCTCATGGTCTCACTCGATGGGTTTCCGCTGTGCATACACATGCGGGTCTGGCATATTCGTCGGGCTGCCAGAATACCCGATTATCCTTTTCCGCAACGTGAATGCATCGCGGATCGCAACCATTACAAACACGTCCGCAGCGCGCCGGGTTGTTCCGCCGTCATGACATCAGTCATCATGGCCTCGTCAAGCGTGCTCATTCAGCCAGGCATGCAGTTCCGTCACGGAATTGGCGGCAAACAGCGGCTGCAGCGCCCACAGATCGGCCGGCGTATGCGCACCGTAATGCACCGCGATGCCTGCTGCACCGGCATTGCTTGCCAACAGCAGGTCGTGCGTAGTGTCGCCGATCATCACCGTGCGCTGCATGTCCTGACCCAATTCGCGCGTCAGTTCTTCCAGCATCGCAGGATGCGGCTTGGAAAAGGTTTCGTCGGCACAGCGCGTCGCATCGAAACGCGCTTCCAGGCCTGCGGCCTTCAATGCGCGGTTCAGGCCGACGCGACTCTTGCCGGTCGCCACGCCAAGGAAATATCCCTGATTCGACAAATCTTCCAGCATCTCGTGTACACCAACTAACAGCGTCAACCCGCCATCCTGCGCCAGATAGGGGTAACGATAACGCTCGACAATGCGCGGATAGTATTTAGGATCGACGTCGGGAATTGCCACTTCCATTGCATTCTGCAGGCTCAGTCCGATCACATGTGCCGCCGCCCTTTCGTTGGGAACCGGCAGACCCAGATCGCGAGCGGCGGCTTGGATGCAATGGACGATGGTCGCGGTGCTGTCCATCAGCGTACCGTCCCAGTCGAAGACGATGAAATCAAATTGCTTTCTTGCCATGTCACCAGCGGCCGATGCCGCCTGCTCCTTGTTCAGTCATGTACCCGCATCTTTGAGGCCCTTGAGGAAACGCGCACATTCCGGCGGCATCGGCGCCTCCAGCGTCATCTGCTCGCCGGTTTCAGGATGAATGAAGGTGATTTGGTGTGCATGCAGAAACATGCGCTTCAAGGGCGGACGTTCGCCTTCGGTTTTCTGCAATGCGCGATTGAGCGCGAAGTCGCCGTACTTGTCGTCGCCCGCAATCGGAAAACCGCTGGACGCCAAGTGCACACGGATCTGGTGCGTGCGGCCTGTCTTCAGCTCTGCCTCCAGCAACGCGAACTCTTCGTACT
>DATDLO010000228.1:0-3932 GCA_036519215.1 Oxalicibacterium sp. | reverse complement strand
TTTCCACGACGATATCCATTCTCGCGGCCTTGGCCTGCGATTTCGTCACGCTCTGGCGTGCGGTAGTGGATGATTTTTCCGGCACGGCATGCCGCAGCGGTTGTGCGACGGCGATGTGGGCACCGAACAGGATCGCCAACAATGCGGCAAGTTTGACGTTCATATTGCTCCCCTTTCGTCAATGTGAGGCGATTGACAGGGGGTATTGAAAGCCCGTTTGCCTATCGCGCCAAATCCATTTACGCCTTGTTACATTCAAGGCGATGAAATCCGGTTGTCCGAATCCCTTATGGATTGGTGCTCAGGCTAAGGCGACAGCGCGGCAATTTCTGTACGGAATCTCACGCTGGCAGAGAATTTTTACAGTTTCGGAATGTGCAGTGTCTTGCTGATCATCAGCGTGCCGGACAGTGCAAACAGCAATGCCACCGGATGCAGTTCCCACGACAGGAAGGTCCAGACACCGCCGAACAGCGCGCTGCCGATCTGTCCGTTGGAGGCTAACCATGCCAGGATGCCGGTGAGGATGACGCTGGTGGGAATCGGCGTGCCTTCGAAATAGGCGACCTTGTCGCCGTCTCCGGAAAGTTCTTCTGCCGTTACGTTGAAGCGCGCCAGGCGACTGACGCCGCAGCAGACGAAATAGATCATCGCGATCCAGTCCCAGCCGCCGTTCAGTCCGGCGGCAAAACCGAGCGTGGCCGGGGCGACGCCGAACGAAATCACGTCGGCCAGCGAATCGAGTTCGCGTCCCAGCGACGAGTGCTGCTGCCGCCAGCGCGCGATGCGGCCGTCCAGCACATCGAACAGGAAAGCAGCCGGTGCCATCGCGGCGGCGGCGTAGAAATGCGTCAGTGACTGGCTGCCCATGTACAGCATCGCGAGAAAGACCGCAGCGACGCCGCAGGCCGCGTTGCCCAGCGTAAAGAAGTCGGCCAGATGGAACTCGCGCAGCATCGAGAAGTGCTTGCGGCGGGAAGTTGGTGGAGAACCCATTGCGTCTCTCTTGGCGGTCAGTGATGGTGAGATTGCTGGTGACTGCGGAAAGTTTTCCGCATTGCAGAATGTGCAACCGCAAGTATGTCATCGAATGAAATGATTGTGCGCAGGAAATGCAACATTCCGTCCGACATTGTTGCTGGTGGAGCGCTTGCGTCCGCTACCGCACATACGTGGCCTCCCGTTTTTCCTACCATGGAAATTTTCGATGACAGGAGACTGCCATGCCATTCGCTCATTGTTCGTTTTCCGTCATGTCCGCAACCTCGCGGCTCTCGATTGCCACCCTGGTATTCGGGCTGGCCGGTTTTTCCGGCCAGGCATTCACGGCTCCCGCCGGCGGCAATACCTATCAGCAGGAAAGGGCTGCCTGCATGGACGGCAGTTCCCACCAGGATCGCACCACGTGTCTGCGTGAAGCGGGCGCAGCCCGTGGCGAGGCCAAGCGCGGCCATCTGACCGACAGCACCTCGTACGAGGAAAATGCGACAGCGCGCTGCAATGTGCTGCCGCCTTCCGATCGTCAGGATTGCGTCAAGCGCATTCATGGTCAGGGCACGACATCCGGTAGTGTGGAAGGTGGCGGCATCTATCGTGAAACCACGACGACCATCGTCGGCACGCCACCTCCGCCGCCGTCTTCGGTAACCTCGCCGCCACCGGCACCTACTCCGGCACCGCAACAGTCGTATCCGCCGATTGCGCCGCGTTATTGATACCGATCGAGATCAGGTTGCGACAAGGTTGCGATAAAGCGAAACGGCGGTGTTTCAAACACCGCCGTTTTTACGTGCAGCCGGATGAAATCTTTCAGGCGGACTTGCCAGTCATAAAGTTTTCGTAACCGCGCGCGCGCAAGGCGCAGGCCGGGCAGGTGCCGCAGCCGTAACCCCAGTCGTGGAGTGCACCGCGTTCGCCCAGATAGCAGGTGTGGGTTTCTTCGCGGATCAGGTCAGTGAAAGGCCGGCCGCCCAAGTCTTCGGCCAGCGTCCAGGTCTGCGCCTTGTCGATCCACATCAGCGGCGTTTCCACCTTCAGGCGCGTGGCCATGCCGAGATTGAGTGTGACCTGCAAGGCCTTCATCGTGTCGTCGCGGCAATCGGGGTAGCCGGAAAAATCCGTTTCGCACATGCCGCCGACCAGCACCGTCAGCCCGCGACGATAGGCGACAGTGGCTGCCACCGTCATGAACAACAGGTTGCGACCGGGCACGAAGGTATTCGGCAAGCCGTTTTCCTGCATTGCGATTTCGACATCCTGCGTCAGTGCCGTATCGGAAATCTTCGCGATCAGCGACAGGTCGATCATGTGATCGTCGCCCAGGCGTTCATTCCATTCCGGCTTCAGCGCGCGCATCTTCTGCAGCACTGTCGGCCGCACGGCCAATTCGATCGCGTGGCGCTGGCCGTAGTCGAAGCCGATGGTTTCGACATGCGCATAACGCGCCAGCGCCCATGCCAAGCATGTGGTGGAATCCTGGCCGCCGCTGAACAGGACGAGCGCGCCTTCCGGTGTATTCGTGGTGTTTTTCATCGTCCGCATTATAGAGCCGACGCCATCCGCGGAGGCGTGGTCGATATCAGGATCGCGGCGCGATTGAGGCAATCGTCTGTTCGATGAAATCGCCTTCCGGTTCGGCAAAGCGGATACGCACCGGATACCAGTTGCGCGACGGCGCGAACCAGATGTCGATCTTCTGTTCCTTGTCGCCATCCTTGACGACCTTGCTGACTTTCACTGCGTTCAGGTCACCCAGCGGCGATTTGATCTTTTCGGATTTGCCGACCTTGAAGTGCCAGGTTTCTGCATCCTTCTGTCCCGCGACGACGATGGCAAGCGAGGCGCCGGTCTTCAGTTTGGACGGCGTGCTGCGCGCCATCGTTGCCAGTTGCCAGACGATGCTGTTGCGGTCCTGCTCGCCGCCCTTGATCGGCTGGCTGTTGCCGGAGGCGTTGAAGCTGATCGTTTTGGCCTGGCGGTCGAAGGTCGTGGTGGTCGCTTTCTTGCGATAGCGTTTTTCGGTGGATGTCAGCGGCACGAGGCCGTTTGCATCGATGGTGCCTTCGCTTTTCGCTTCGAGGATCTTGCCGAGCAGCATGGCGCGCGTTTCCGTCACGATTGTGTAGCGTCCGTCCTTGTTGGTCCAGTGCACGTCGGCGGAGCCGTTGAGCGACAGGCCATGCTGGTTAGCATTGATCGTGTAGTTCAGGTCGGCTGACGGCGGCGGGCTGGCGGTGCGTTTGCCTTGCGCTGTCGCCCCGTGCGAGGCGATCAGTGCGCAGGCCAGCAGTGCCGCATGAACAGGATTAAAGGGGCGGGAAAGAAGAAGCTTCATCGTTTTTTACCGGTATGCAGAATGGGAAAAAGAGTGAATCAAGAGAGGAAGTGTCTGACTAAGGTACCGCAGAAACGTTCAAGTCGCTCAGCGTCATGTTCAGCACGTCGCCATTGGGCTCGGTGTAACGCAGGCGCACCGGATACCACTGCATCTGTGGTGCGAGCCAGATATCGAGGCGTTGATCGCGGCTGCGCGCGCGTGGCGCGCGCACTACATGCCATGCGCTGACCGGGTTGCCGTCGAAATCGATATCTTCCCGACCGATGACCTGGATCTGCCACGGTTCGGCGTCACGCGTGCCGGTGACGATCACATCGAAGACGGCGCCGGGTACGTAGCGTGTTTCGTCGCCGCGTCCGATGCCGGCCAGTTGCCAGATGATGCTGGCGCGATCCTGTTCGGTGCCGGTACGTGGATAGCTTTTCGAGGAAGTCGAAAAGCCGATCGTATTGGATTCGCGGTAAAAGTACGCATTGGTCTCGGCGCGACGGAAACGCTTTTCGCTATATATTTCGGGCGCAATGCCGCCATTTTCTATCGTACCTTCGCTGTGGAAGTGCAGCGCGGTGATGAACAGGACGCCGAAATCGCCATC
>DATDLO010000227.1:0-6075 GCA_036519215.1 Oxalicibacterium sp. | reverse complement strand
AGCTTTTCGATGTCATGGTCATAGGTCTCCATGTGATCGGCATCGATGTTCGTGATGACTTCGATCACTGGCGACAAGTTCAGGAAGGACGCATCCGACTCGTCCGCCTCGACCACGATGAATTCACCGGTACCCAGCCGCGCATTCGCACCGGCCTTGTTCAGCAGGCCGCCAATGACGAAAGTCGGATCGAGTCCGCCCTCGGCCAGAATGCTGGCGACCAGGCTGGTGGTGGTCGTCTTGCCGTGCGTACCCGCGATCGCGATGCCGCGCTTCAGCCGCATCAGCTCGCCCAGCATGGTCGCGCGCGGCACGATCGGAATGTGTTTTTCGCGGCCGGCGACGACTTCCGGATTGTCTGCCTTGACGGCGGTGGAGGTCACGATTGCATCGGCGCCGGCGATGTTGTCGGCGGTGTGACCCTGCATCACCTTCGCGCCGAGTTCGGCCAGCCGGCGCGTGGCAGCATTGCTGCCGAGATCGGAGCCGGAAATCGTGTAGCCGAGGTTCAGCAGCACTTCGGCGATGCCGCTCATACCGCTGCCGCCGATGCCCACGAAATGAATATGTTTGACTTTGTGTTTCATGCGGTTTTCACCAGTTGTTCCAGTACGTCGGCAATCGTCGCGTTGGCGTCGCGCCGTCCGTTCGCGTACGCGGCTTCCGCCATCTGCAGGCAGCGTTCGCGTGTCATGTTCTGCAGCAGGTCAGCCAGTTGCTGCGGCTGCATGTCGGCCTGCGGCAAGTGAATCGCCGCGCCCTGTTTTTCCATCCATTGCGCGTTGTCGCGCTGGTGCGTGGTAGTCGACACCAGCAGCGGCACCAAGACACTGGCAACGCCGGCCGCAGTCAGTTCCGATACCGTGATCGCACCGGCGCGGCAGATCACCAGATCGGCTTGCGCATAGCGGCGCGGCATGTCGTCGATGAAATCGACGACTTCGGCCCGCACATTGGCCTGCGTATAGTTGGCGCGCAGCGCATCGATGTTCTTCTTGCCCGACTGGTGCGTGACGATAGGACGCTGTGCTTCCGGGATCAGTGCCAGCGCCGCCGGCAACGTATCGTTCAACGCCTTCGCGCCGAGGCTTCCGCCGACCACCAGCACCTTCAGCGGACCGCTGCGGTCGGCGTAGCGCTGCGCCGGCGCCGGCAGCGTGGCAATTTCCGCACGCACCGGATTGCCGGTCACGATCGCCTTGTCGGCCGCCGCGCCGAAATCGGCCGGGAAACCGAACAGCACGCGTTGCGCCGACGACGCCAGCGTCTTGTTCGACAACATCAGCGCTGCATCGGCGTTGATCAGCACCAACGGAATCCCGCGCATCTTCGCCATGAATCCGCCCGGCACCGTCACGTAACCGCCCATGCCGAGCACCACATCCGGATTGCGGCGCGCAAGAATCGAACGGCACGCGAAGAAGCTGGCTGCCATGCGAAACACGCCCTTGACCGTGTGCATCGCACCCTTGCCGCGCAGGCCACTGAAGGTAATCGTGTCCATCGCGATGCCGTGCCTGGGCACAAGATCACATTCCATACCGTGCGATGTGCCCAGCCACGACACATGCCAGCCGCGCGCACGCATCGTGTCTGCGATCGCGAGACCCGGAAAGATGTGGCCGCCGGTGCCGGCTGCCATGATCAGCAGCTTTTTCATACGCGGCCTCCGCGCATGAGATGAGCGTTTTGGCTGCGGCCAATCGCTAACGCTCCTTTAACTTTGCTGCGCAAAGTCAGCCTTCGCCGAAACAGAGTTCTCATACGCGGCCTCCGCGCATGAGAACTCTGTTTTCATAATCGATACGCAACAGGATCGCCAAGCCGACGCAATTGATCAGTACGCCGGAACCGCCGTAACTCATCAACGGCAGCGTCAATCCCTTCGTCGGCAGCAAACCAAGATTCACGCCCATGTTGATGAAGGCCTGCACGCCAAGCCAGATGCCGATACCCTTGGCCGTCAGTCCGGCAAACGTCATGTCCATCGCAATGGCCTGGCGGCCGATTTCGAATGCGCGCTTGATGATCCAGTAGAACGCAATGATGACGACCAGAACACCGACAAAGCCCAGTTCTTCGCCAATCACCGCCAACAGGAAATCGGTATGCGCTTCCGGCAGGTAATGCAACTTTTCCACGCTGCCGCCGAGACCGACCCCGAACAGTTCGCCGCGACCGAACGCAATCAACGAATGCGACAGCTGATAGGCCTTGCCCAGTGCATTGCCTTCTTCCCATGGATTCAGATAGGCGAAGATGCGCTCGCGACGCCACGGCGACAACACGATGACGAGGCTGAAAATGCCGACCAGCATCGTGCCGATGCCGCCGAACCAGATGCCGTTGACGCCGCCCAGGAACAGGATGCCCATCGCGATGCAAACGATGACGCCGAATGCACCGAGATCCGGCTCCAGCAACAGCAGCAGGCCGGCAAAACCGATCGCTACCGTCATCGGCATGAAACCCTTGGTCAGCTTGTGCATCACCTGCTGCTTGCGCACCGTGTAATCGGCCGCATACAGCACGACGAACAGTTTCATCAGTTCCGACGGCTGGAGATTGAAGACATGGAACGACAGCCAGCGTCGTGCACCGTTGACGCCCTTGCCGATGCCTGGAATCAATACCAGCAATAACAGGATCAGCGTGCCCGCAAACAGATAAGGCGCCCATTTCTGCCAGGTTTCGATGCGCACGCGAAATGCCAGCAACCCGACAACCAGCGACAACGCGATGAAGATCGCCTGCCGTCCAAGGAAATGCGCATTGTCGTAACGCGCATACTTCGGCGAATCCGGCAGCGAGATCGATGCCGAATACACCATCACCATGCCGAACAGCATCAACAGCACGACGACCCATACCAACGGCTGGTCGTAGGCCATCATCTTGGATCGCTGGTCCAGGCTGCCCGCGACTTTTTTCGTCGCGGCGCGCGAGAACATCGGCAGGGCGAGCTTCATGCGCTGACCTCCCCGCGTTCCAGGCCGATCTCACGCACGGTATCGACGAACACCTGCGCGCGATGCGCGTAATTCCTGAACATATCGAGACTGGCGCACGCCGGCGACAGCAGCACCGCGTCGCCCGCCTGCGCCAGTTCGGCGGCCTTGCGCGTCGCTTCTTCCAGCGTTGCGCAATCGACCATCTCGACATTCGATGACGCCAGCACGGCACGGATTGCGCCGGCATCCTTGCCGAACAACAGCACCGCACGCACATACTTGGCGACCGGGTCGGCCAGCGGTGCAAAATCCTGTCCCTTGCCGTCGCCGCCGGCAATCAATACCAGCCGTTGCGACGAACCGGAGCCAAGCCCGACTAGCGCAGCCACCGTGGCACCGACGTTGGTTCCCTTGCTGTCGTCGTAGTAATCGACGCCGGCGATCGTCATCACCTGTTCGACGCGGTGCGGTTCGCCCTTGTATTCGCGCAGGCCGTGCAGCAGTTGCGCCATCGGCAGGCCGATTGCACGGCACAATGCCAATGCAGCCAGTGCATTGACGGCATTGTGCTGGCCGCGGATTTTCAGCGCATCCATCGGCATCAGCTTGCTCGTCATCACCGGCACTTCGATGACTTCGTTCTTGCGGCGCTTCTTCTGCGGCTCTTCCGCCTCGATGGCGACCGACAGCCAGCGCATGCCGTTCTCGTCGACCAGGCCGAAGCTGCCCGCCTCCTCCGCTTCTTCGGCACCGAAAGTGACGACCTTGGCCAGCGGACTGGTCATCTGCATCACCAGCGCATCGTCGCGGTTCAGCACGCGCACGGTGCCGTCACCGAAGATGCGCGCCTTGTCGGCCGCATAGGATTCCATGTCGCCGTGCCAGTCCAGATGATCCTGCGTCACGTTCAGCACGGTGGCGGCATCGGCCTGCAGGCTGAACGTCGTATGCAGCTGGAAGCTCGACAATTCCAGCACCCATACCTGCGGCAGATTGTCGTTGGCGATCGCATCGTGCAGGCGGTCCAGCGCGGCCGGGCTGATGTTGCCGGCCACCGTCACGCTCAGGCTCGCGCGACGGCACAGCAGGCCGGTCAGGCTGGTTACCGTCGTCTTGCCATTGGTGCCGGTGATCGCAACGATCTTCGGCGCGTAGCCGCGTTCTTCCTTCAGCGCTGCCAGCGCCTGCGCGAACAACTCGATCTCGCCCCATACCGGGATGTTCTTTTCTGCAGCAACGGAAACAATGTCAGCCAGTTCGCGCGCCGGCATCAGGCCCGGACTGACGGCGACGAAATCGATGCCATCCAGCAGCGAAGCGGCAAACGTTGCGGAACCATCGCCACCGACAAACTCTGCGTTCGGTGCAATCGAACGCAGCTGCGGCAGACGTTCCGGTTCTGCACGCGTATCGGCGACGCGCAGCGATGCGCCGCAGTGGACCAGCCACTGCGCCATCGCCAGCCCCGACTCGCCGAGGCCCAGAACCAGAACGTGTTTGCCTGTGTAATTCATCTTTTCTGCTTATCTACTTTCAATCAACGGAGCTTCAACGTGGACAAGCCGAACAGCACCAGCATCATCGTGATGATCCAAAAACGCACCACGACCTGCGTTTCCTTCCAGCCCTTCTGCTCGTAGTGATGATGCAACGGCGCCATCAGCAAGATGCGCCGGCCGGTGCCGGTGCGCCACTTCGTGTATTTGAAATAGCCAACCTGCAGCATCACCGACAGCGTCTCGACGACGAACACGCCGCCCATGATGAAGAGCACCACTTCCTGCCGCACGATGACGGCGATCGTGCCGAGCGCGCCGCCCAGTGCCAGCGCGCCGACGTCGCCCATGAAGACCTGCGCCGGATGCGCGTTGAACCACAGGAAGGCCAGGCCTGCACCGGCCATCGCTCCACAGAAGATCAACAGTTCGCCGGCGCCCGGAATATGCGGAATGAACAGGTATTTCGCGTAGGTCGCGCTGCCGGTCAGATAGGCGAACAGGCCGAGCGCGGTGCCGACCATCACGGTCGGCATGATCGCCAGGCCATCCAGGCCGTCGGTCAGGTTGACTGCGTTACTGGTGCCGACGATGACGAAATAAGTCAGCGCGATGAAACCCCATACGCCGAGCGGATAGCTGATCGTTTTGAAGAACGGCACGATCAGGTCGGCCTTCGGTGGCAGATCCATGCTGAAACCGGATTCGATCCACGCCAGGAACAGATCGAGGAACTGCGCATTGCTCGGCGCGGATACCGAGAACGCCAGATAGACGGCAGCGAACAGGCCGATCACCGACTGCCAGAAATATTTTTCCTTCGACGACATGCCCTTCGGGTCCTTGTAGACCACCTTGCGGTAATCGTCGACCCAGCCGACTGCACCGAAACCCAGCGTGACGATCAGTACGACCCAGATGAAGCGGTTTTCCAGATCCGTCCACAGCAGGGTCGAAAAACCGATCGACAGCAGGATCAGCGCGCCGCCCATCGTCGGCGTGCCGCTCTTGATCAGGTGCGTCTGCGGGCCGTCGGTGCGCACAGCCTGGCCGACCTTCAGGCGCGTCAGCATGCGGATCACCATTGGGCCGAAGACCCAGCCGATCACCAGCGCCGTCATCGTCGCGAACACTGCGCGGAACGTGATGAAGTTGAAGATCCGCATCGGACCGATTTCGTCCTGAAAATGTTGTGCCAGCCAGAGCAGCATGATTAGTGGCCTTCCTGATTCTGATTATGTTGACCGAGCAGGTGCTGCACGACGCGTTCCATCTTCATGAAACGCGATCCCTTGACGAGCACTGTTGCCTGAGAATTGGTTGCGACGTCCAGCGCCGCATCGAGTTGTTCGACATCGCCGAAGTGCATCCCTTGCGCACCGAAAGCGTCGCTGCTGTGGCGCGCCAGCTCGCCCAATGTCAGCAGACGATCAATGCCGCGCGTTTTCGCGTAGCTGCCGACTTCCTCGTGATAAGCGCGGCCGTCGTTGCCGACTTCGCCCATGTCGCCCAGTACGAGGATGCGCGGCGAACCGGCGCCAGCCAGCACATCGATGGCAGCGCGCACCGAATCCGGATTGGCGTTATAGGTATCGTCGATGACCAGTGCGCCGTTGCTTGCCGTTTTG
>DATDLO010000226.1:0-2445 GCA_036519215.1 Oxalicibacterium sp. | reverse complement strand
ATATCGACACCGTGCTGACGGCAGAGAAACGGCTGGAGCAGGTCGGCGGCCGTTGCGGCTTTGCCGATGCAGCCGTCAGCGGCTATGAGATCCACATGGGCGTATCCGACGGCGGGGCCCGCAACAAGCCGGCATTCTTCATCAAAGACACGAGTGACAGCCCGATTGAAGGCAGGCCCGAAGGCGCACGCTCCGGCGACGATCATGTGCTCGGCACCTATCTGCACGGCGTGTTCGATACGCCGGCCGCCTGCAACGCACTGTTGCGCTGGGCCGGCCTGCACGGCGATGCTGCTGTCGATACTGCGCGTTTGCGCGAGGCCAGCCTGGATCGCATTGCCGATGCCGCGTTGCCGTTGTTGCAGGCGTTGCGCGCATACGGCGATCGCGGCTGACAGATTTCCCTCCGGCTGCTGTCGTCCGGCGGCACATGCTATTCTTGCCTTTCTGCAATTGCGGCCCGCCCGGGCTGCATCGTTTTCGCTGATTTTTGCCGATAGTGCAAAGGGAGAATGCCATGCCAGTCATCGTCATCGCCAACCCGAAGGGCGGCGTCGGCAAGAGTACGCTTGCCACCAATCTCGCCGGCTATTTCGCCTCGCAAGGGCACAAGGTCATGCTGGGCGATACCGACGTGCAGCAATCGTCGCGCGCATGGCTGAAGCTGCGTTCGCCGGCGCTGCCCGCCATTCAGCCGTGGGAAATCGAGGACGGCCATGTCGCCAAGCCGCCCAAGGGCACGACGCACATCGTGCTGGATACGCCGGCCGGTTTCGGCGGCAAGCGTTTCGAGAAAGTCATGGATATCGCCGACAAGGTGATCGTGCCGCTGCAGCCTTCGATGTTCGACATTCTTGCTACGCAGGATTTTCTGCAGAAGCTGGCCGATCGCAAGCAAAAGGACAAGGTCGATGTCGGCGTGCTCGGCATGCGTGTCGATGTGCGTACGCGCGCTTCCGAACAACTGGCCAATTACGTCGAAGGACTGGGTTTGCCGGTGCTCGGCTTCCTGCGCAGCACGCAGAACTATGTGCAACTCGCCGCCAATGGCGCGACGCTGTGGGATGTGGCGCCGGGTCGCGTCGAGAAGGATCGCGAGCAGTGGCAGGATATCCTGCGCTGGGTGACGGGGAAATGATCCCTGCCGGACCGGAATGAAAAATGCCGCACGATGTGCGGCATTTTTTTCGTCCAGACATATTGCAGGAAATCAGATTTCCAGATTGTCAATCAGGCGCGTATTGCCGAGTTTGGCGGCGGCCAGCACGACGAGTTTCTCGCCTTGCGCCATGTCGCCTGCGGCCGGCGGTTGCAGATTGGATTGCTTGCGGATCGACACGTAATCCGGCTTCCAGTTACGCTGCGTCAGCTCGGCCATGGCCTTGCGTTCCAGTTCGAACACATCAAGGTGGCCGCTGCGCACTTCGTTGGCGACTTCGTTGAGCACGCGGTATAACGCCGGCGCTTCGGCGCGTTCGTCGGCAGACAGATAGCTGTTGCGCGACGACAGCGCCAGACCGTCTTCCGCACGGAAGGTTTCGGCGGCGATGATTTCAGTCGGCAGTGCGAACTGCTTGGACATATTGCGCACGATCATCAACTGCTGATAATCCTTCTTGCCGAACACGGCCACGCGCGGCTGTACACAGGAGAGCAGTTTCAGCACGACGGTCGTCACGCCGGTAAAGAAGCCCGGGCGAAATTCGCCTTCCAGCGTATTGCCGAGATCGTCAGGCGGACGCACGCGGTATTCCTGCGGTTCCGGATACATGTCTTTCTCGGTCGGCGCGAACAGGATGTAGACGCCTTCCTTTTCCAGTTTCTCGACGTCGGCCTGGAAGGTGCGCGGATATTTGTCGAAATCCTCGTTCGGTCCGAACTGCAGGCGGTTGACGAAAATCGACGCGACGACCGGATCGCCGTGCTTGCGTGCGAGCTTCATCAGCGACAGATGGCCGTCGTGCAGATTACCCATGGTCGGCACGAAAGCGGTACGCAACTGCCCGCGCAAATGATCGCGCAATTCCTCGATCGAAGAGATGATTTTCATAAACCTGCCTTGATTACCTTGATAGGGCGCATGCGCTGTCGGCGCGAAATGCGGGATGAGGAGAAATCAGGTCGGCGCGTAGGCCAGACGGACGTAGATGGGTGCGAACGGTTCGGCCTGCGTGATCTCGATCAGTGTTTCCTTGCCGAGCTCGAGCAGGGCGACGAAGTTGACGACGACGACCGGCACGCCGCGCGACGGATCGAACAGGTCGGTGAATTCGACGAACTTGCTGGTCTGCAGCCGACGCAGGATGGATGTCATGTGCTCGCGCACCGACAGTTCCTCGCGCGTGATCGTATGATGCGCAGTCAGCTTGGCGCGGCGCAGCACGTCGGCCCACGCGGCCTGCAGGTCGTCCATGTTGACCTCGGGCCAGCGCACCACGGTGTTCT
>DATDLO010000225.1:0-3098 GCA_036519215.1 Oxalicibacterium sp. | reverse complement strand
CCGAGCGTGCGCGGGATCGGCGTCGCGGTCAGCGTCAGCACGTCGACTTCGGCGCGCAATGCTTTCAACGCTTCCTTCTGACGCACACCGAAGCGATGTTCCTCGTCGATGATGACGAGGCCGAGGCGCGAGAATTTCACTTCCGGCGACAGCAGCTTGTGTGTGCCGATCACGATATCCAGCGTGCCGTCGGCCATGCCCTTGACCGCGTTGGCGATTTCCTTGCCGGTGCGGAAGCGCGACAGTTCGGCGATGCGCACCGGCCAGTCGGCGAAACGATCGGCGAAGGTCTGCGCATGCTGTTCGGCCAGCAGCGTGGTCGGCGCGAGGATGGCGACCTGCTTGCCGCCCATCACGGCGATGAAGGCGGCGCGCAATGCCACTTCGGTCTTGCCGAAGCCGACGTCGCCGCAGACGAGCCTATCCATCGGCTTGCCGCTCGTCATGTCGCGCATGACGTTGTTGATTGCCTCCTGCTGGTCCGGCGTTTCGTCGAAGCCGAAGCTGTCGGCGAAGCGCTCGTAATCGTGCGCCGAATACTGGAAGGCATGGCCTTCGCGCAGTGCACGGCGCGCGTACAGGTTCAGCAGTTCGGCGGCGGTGTCGCGAATCTTCTCGGCGGCGCGTCGCTTGGCCTTTTCCCACTGGCCGGAGCCGAGCGTGTGCAACGGTGCATCGTCGGGCGCCGCGCCGGAGTAGCGCGAGATCACGTGCAACTGCGAGACCGGCACGTAGAGCTTGGTTTCCTTCGCGTATTCGAGATGCAGGAACTCGGTCTCACCTTCGCCAAGATCCATGCTGATCAGGCCCATGTAGCGGCCGATGCCGTGGTTGGCGTGGACGACCGGATCGCCGATCTTCAGTTCGGACAGGTCGCGCACCATCGCATCGACCTGCGTCGCGCCTTCCTGTTTTTTGCTGCCGGCGCGGCGGCCGGAGCCGGCGTACAGCTCGGTTTCGGTGACGAAGGCGATGTTCGCTACATCGTCGTCCAGCTGGAATCCGGCATGCAGCGGCGCGATGCCGAGCATGATCTTGTCCGAGCCGGCGGCGAAATCGGCGAAGCCGTCTGCCAACGGCAGCGACAGTTCGTATTCGTTGAAGTATTGCAGCAACGTTTCGCGGCGGCCGGCGGTTTCGGCGCAGATCAGCACACGCTTGCCGGCCTGCAACAAGTAGCTGCGCAGATTGACGAGCGGATCGTCGGCACGGCGGTTGACGGCAATGTCCGGTAGCGGTGCGGACAGTTCGGATGCTTCGGTGGCTTTCTGGAGAATCCAGCGGCCGAACGGCTTGGCCTGCGTGTAGAACTGTTCGACCGACAGGAAGATCTGTTCCGGCGCCAGCACGGGGCGTTCGCGATCCGATTTCAGGAAGCGATAGCGCGATTGCGTGTCGTTCCAGAAGCGTTGGATCGCGTCGTCGATATCGCCGATCAGCGCGAACGTCGCATCTTCGGGCAGATAGTCGAACAGCATGCTGGTCTGTTCGAAGAACAGCGGCAGATAGTATTCGATGCCGGCCGACGCGATGCCGTTGCCGATGTCCTTGTAGATGACGGCGCGCGACGGATCGCCTTCGAACACTTCGCGCCAGCGGCCGCGGAAGGCGGTGCGTGCTTCCTCGTCCATCGGGAATTCGCGTGCCGGCAACAGGCGCACTTCCCGCACCGGGTACAGCGAGCGTTGCGTGTCGGCATCGAAGGTGCGGATGGTCTCGATCGTGTCGCCGAACAGGTCGATGCGATAGGGCAGCGGCGAACCCATCGGAAACAGGTCGATCAGGCCGCCGCGCACCGAATATTCGCCGGGCGACATCACCTGCTTGACTGGTGTGTAGCCGGCCAGTTGCAGTTGCGTCTTCAAGCGCGCTTCGTCCAGCGTTTCGCCCTGCTTGAAGAAGAAGGTGTACGACGCAAGGAAAGAGGGCGGTGCCATGCGCAGCAGCGCGGTGGTTGCCGGCACGATCAATACGTCGCACTGGCCGGTCTGCACTTCATACAGAGTGGCGAGTCTTTCCGATACGAGATCCTGATGCGGTGAGAAGGCATCGTAGGGCAAGGTTTCCCAGTCGGGCAGCAGGTGGCAGCGCAACTTGTCGCTCTCGCCGGCGGCAAACCATGGAATTTCGGTCAGCAGGCGTTGTGCATCGGCCGGACTGGCGGCGACGATGACCAGCATGCGTTTCTGCGATTTCAGCTCGATGGCGGCCTGTGCCAGCGCATAGGCATCCGCGGAACCGTGCAGCGCAGGCAGAACGAAACGGGTGCCGGGTTTGGGAAGGGATTTTTTAAGGGCTAGGGACATCAAGCAGCGAGATCGGGAACCGTCAACGATCATGGAAGACGCATGCATCCGCGAACGCATGCGCTTGATTTGACAGTGAAAAAGGTTGATGCGATTATAAACCAAGCCCTCGTTCCGGTCGGGCGTGCACTTCCTGCCAACGAAGTTCCGTCGCCGTTTTTCCGCACAAGCGCCTCCCGGTTCTGTTATTTTTCGCGGGCCGTTCCCTTTTCATTATTCGTTTTCATTTTCGTCGATGACCGCATCCCGTTATTTTGCCTTGATACCGGCGGCCGGCGTCGGCGCGCGCCTGGGCGCGGCGATGCCGAAACAGTATGTGCCTGTTGCCGGCAGGGCAATGCTGGCGCACGTATTGTCCGCTTTCGCCTGCGATGAGCAGATCGCGCATGTTTTCGTGGTGGTTGGCCGGGACGACGAATATATTGATACGGTGCTGAAAGAAATCGGCGATGCAGGCACGCGCCTGACGGTGCTGCGCGTAGGCGCAGAAACGCGTCACCATTCCGTGCTGAACGGACTGGCGGCGATACGCGAACATGTTGACGACGAAGACTGGATACTGGTGCACGATGCGGCGAGACCCGGCATCGATGCGGGCCTGATCGGGAAACTGATCGATGCCGTGCATGACGATGCAACGGGAGGATTGCTGGCATTGCCGGTCGTCGATACCTTGAAGCGCGAAGGCGCAGATGGCCGTGCCGTTGAAACCGTATCGCGCGAACGTTTGTGGGCGGCACAGACACCGCAGATGTTCCGTTATGGCTTGCTACGGTGCGCGTTGGAACAGGC
>DATDLO010000224.1:0-12657 GCA_036519215.1 Oxalicibacterium sp. | reverse complement strand
CCGGCGTTGGCAGTGGCTTCCTGCAGCTGGCGCACGATCTCGGCACGGCGTTCGGCAAAGCCCGCGATGACGGCACCTTCCTTCGCCAGCTGTTCTGCATAGGTATCCGCATGACGGATGAAGACCGGATCGAGGCCGGCTTCGAACCGGTGGCCGTGCGTGGTGGTGCCTGCTTTCAGGCCGAGCACGGAAACCGGGATGATGTCATTGCCGTACAGTGCGACGAGGCCGTGCGCCGGGCGCACGAAGTTGACCGTGTCCCAGCCGTCAGCCAGTTGATACGTCATGACCTTCGGAATCGGCAGCTTGACGAGCGTGTCTTCCAGTGCCTTCTGCAAGCCTTCGGCCAGCGTTGCACCTTGCACCACACTATGGAAAAACAGTGCTTCGGCCTTGCCATCGGATTCGCGTTTCAGGTTGGCGACTGCCGATTCGTCGGCGCCCAGTGCATTCAGTTTTTTCAGCAATGCGGGCGTGGCCTTGCCGTCTGCATCCAGGCCGACCGACACCGGCATCAGCTTTTGCGATACCTGTTTGTCGTCGGCCTGATCGGCGACGCTCGTGATGTGTACCCCGAGGCGACGCGGCGAGGCGAACGGCGTCAGCGCGCTATCCTTTTCCAGCAGGCCTTGCGATTGCAGTGTTGCGTACAGCGTTTGCGCAAATGCATCGCCGATTTTCTTCAATGCCTTCGGCGGCAGTTCCTCGACGAACAGTTCGACGAGGAGGTTTCGTGTATCCATGCTCATGCCGCTTCCTTCTCGATCTGGGCCAGCACTTCGGCGGCATGTTCCGGGTTTGCCATCGGGAAGCCGAGGCGGGCGCGGCTGTCGAGATAGCTGCGTGCGACGCCGCGCGCGAGATTGCGGATGCGGCCGATGTAGGCAGCGCGTTCGGTCACCGAGATCGCGCCGCGCGCATCCAGCAGGTTGAACGTGTGCGCAGCCTTCAGCACCTGTTCATAGGCGGGCAGCGCCAGCTTGTTGTCCATCAGGTGCAGCGCCTGCTTCTCGTGCGCGCCGAATGCGGTGAACAGAAAATCGGCGTCGCTGTGTTCGAAGTTGTACGTCGATTGCTCGATTTCGTTCTGCTTGTAGACGTCGCCGTAGGTCAGCTTCTTGCCATCCTTGCCTTCGGTCCACGTCAGGTCATAGACGTTGTCCACGCCCTGCAGGTACATCGCGAGACGTTCTAGGCCATAGGTGATCTCGCCGGTGATCGGCTTGCAGTTGATGCCGCCGACTTGCTGGAAATAGGTGAACTGTGTGACTTCCATGCCGTTCAGCCACACTTCCCAGCCGAGGCCCCATGCGCCCAGCGTCGGGTTTTCCCAATCGTCCTCGACGAAGCGGATGTCGTTCTGCTTCAGATCGAAGCCCAGCGCTTCCAGCGAGCCCAAATACAGTTCCAGGATGTTTTCCGGCGCCGGTTTCAGCACGACCTGAAATTGATAGTAGTGCTGCAGGCGGTTCGGATTTTCGCCGTAGCGGCCATCCTTCGGGCGGCGCGACGGTTGCACATAGGCGGCTTTCCATGGCTCCGGGCCGATGGCGCGCAGGAAGGTGGCGGTGTGCGAGGTACCGGCGCCGACTTCCATGTCGTACGGCTGCAGCAGCGCGCAACCCTGCGCATCCCAGTATTGCTGGAGCGTCAGGATGATTTGTTGAAATGTGAGCATCTTTTCTGGATAGTTGGCGCCCGTGGGACGGACGCGAGGGGAATTTGCCGAAACCCTGAATTTTAACGGGTTTTCCCCGCTATTAGTGGGGTTTGGCGGGTCAGGAACCGCGGCGGCGCGTTGCCAGCCAGGCCATGCCCAGCATGGACAATGCGAGCAGGACGACCAGTACGTTGCCGGCCACCACATACGGCGTGATGCCGCGATAACCCTGTACCGATGCCGTCAGCACGCTGCGTGTGAAGGGTGGCAGTTCGGCGGTGACGCTGCCGTCGGGACCGATGACGGCGGTTGCGCCGGTGTTGGTTGCGCGCAGCATCGGGCGGCCGGTCTCGATCGCGCGCATCTGCGAGATTTGCAAATGCTGCGGCAGCGCAATCGAATCGCCGAACCAGGCGATGTTGGAAACGTTCAGCAAGATGCTCGGTACCGGGCTTGCCTCGGCCCGCGCGGTGCGCAGCTGGCTGGCGATTTCACCGCCGAACAGATCCTCGTAGCAGATGTTCGGCAGCACGCGCTGGTCGCGCACGATGAAGGGCACCGGTGTCGCATCGCCCGGTGTGAAGCTGCCGAGCGGGATGCGCATCATGTCGACGAACCACTGGAAGCCGAACGGGATGAATTCGCCGAACGGCACCAGATGGTGCTTGTCGTAGCGGTACAGCGCAGGCGCAGCGCGGCTGGCTGGCGCCGGCGAAATGCCGATCACGCTGTTCGCATACTGCTGCGGACCGTCGCTGACCGGGATGCCGATCGCCAGATGGCTGTTGGTCGCCGTGGCGAAATCGGACAGGCGCGGCAGATAGTCCTGCGGCAGCTGGTGCAGCAGCAGCGGCAGCGCGGTTTCCGGCGTGGCGATCAGATCGGCGGGTGCGGCGCGGATCATGTCTTCGTACAGGACCAGCGTGTCGTCCAGCTTTTCAGCATCGAATTTCATTTCCTGCGGGACGTTGCCTTGCAGCAGGCGTACCGAGATCGGCTGACCGTTCGGCACTGTCCAGGAAACCTGATGCAGACCGAAGCCGGCGACCAGTACGGCGAGCATCAGCAGCAATCCGGACTTTTCCCGAAACGGCAGAAGCAGGCAGCCGGCCAGCAATGCCACCAGCCAGCCGATGCCGTAGACGCCGAGCAGCGGGGCGAAGCCGGCCAGCGGGGCGTTCGCATGCGCATAACCAGAAACAGTCCACGGGAAACCGCTGAAAATCCAGCCGCGCAGCCATTCGGTCAGTGCCCATGCGGCCGGCAGCACCAGCAGCAGCGTGACGGATTCCCGTGCGCGCAGGCGGCGTGCGAACCATGTGGAAAAACCGCAGGCGATGCCGCTGAAGACGCCGAGTACTGCTGCCAGCAGCGCAACAGCCAGCGCTGCCATTGGCGCTGCCATGCCGCCGTAATCGTGCATGCTGATGTACAGCCAGTAGATGCAGCAGACCAGCCAGCCGAAACCGAAGGCCCAGCCGATCAGAAATGCGCGCTTGGCCGATGGCGCTTGCAGCGTCAGCCGGAACAGCAGCGCGAGCGTGAAAATTTGCAGCCACCACCAGCCGAATGGCGCGAAGGAAAAAACGTTGATTGCGCCGGCGATCAATGCCAGGAGCAACGTCTGGCGCGGCGACGGCTGGAAGGAAATCGGGAATGTCATGCGCGATGTCGCAATGAGGAAGCAGGGCGCATGCGTTGCGCCGACGGATCAGTCTTCAATTACTTCCTCATCGGCGGCCGGCGGCGTCAGCCTTTCGACCATCACCATCAGGATATGGCGGGCGTCGGCGCGCAGGATGGTGAAACGCAGGTGGTCTTGCAAATGCGCGATTTCCAGGATCTCGCCTTTTTGCGGCACGCGCGCCAGATGGTCGGTGATGAAGCCGCCTATCGTGTCGACGTCGGGATTGGCGAGCGCGGTGCCGAGTTCTTCGTTGAATTCGTCGATTTCGGTTTGTGCGAGAACCCGCCAGCGCGGACCGTCCTTGCCCTCGCGCACGGCGATGATATTGTCTTCCTCGTCGTCGAAATCGTATTCGTCCTCGATATCGCCGACGATCTGTTCCAGCACGTCCTCGATTGTGATCAGGCCGGCCACGCCGCCGTATTCGTCGACGACGATCGCCATGTGGTTGTGCTTGGAGCGAAATTCGGCCAGCAGCACGTTCAGCCGTTTCGATTCCGGGATGAAGACCGCCTTGCGCAGCTTTGCGCGCACGTCGAACGATTCTTCCGCGTAGTAGCGCAGCAGATCCTTCGCCATCAGGATGCCGACCACCTTGTCGCGTTCGCCTTCGACGGCGGGAAAGCGCGAGTGCGCGGTTTCCAGCACCATCGGCAGCCATTCGGCGATCGGTTGCGTGATGTCGATCACATCCATCCGGCTGCGCGGCACCATGATGTCGCGCGCGGTCAGTTCGGAAACCTGAAAGACGCCCTCGATCATCGATAGCGCGTCGGCGTCGATCAGATTGCGTTCATGGGCATCGTGCAGCGTCGCGAGCAGTTCGTCGCGGCTGTCCGGTCCGGGGGCGATCAGGGCTGTCAGGCGTTCGAGCAGCGAGCGGTGCGGTTTGACCTCACCGGATTTGCCGTTCGAGGGGGGACTGTCTTGCATGGGCGGAGCGCCGTTGCGGTTGTTTCTGGGCTGTCAGGATACAACAAATGTCGCGGCGATTCCAAAATGCCGGCCGAACAGGGAAATTTTGTCAGACCTGCAATTAAGCCTGCAGGTAAGGGTTCGGAAAACCCAGTGTGGCCAGGATGTCAATTTCCAGCGCTTCCATTTCTTCCGCTTCCTCGTCGGATTCATGGTCGTAGCCCTGCGCATGCAGCATGCCGTGCACGACGAGATGGGCGGCATGCGCTGCCAGCGGCTTGTCTTGCTCCACGGCTTCGCGTTCCAGCACGTCGGTACAGAAGATGATGTCGGCCTGCACGTCGCCCAGACTCTCTTCCGCGTCTTCCGAATAGGCGAAAGTCAGCACGTTAGTGGCGTAATCCTTGCCGCGGTAGTTGCGGTTCAGCGTGCGGCCTTCGTCGGCATCGACGAAGCGCAATGTGATTTGCGCCGGCGCCAGCAACGCAGCCTTGACCCATTGCCGCAGCAGCGGGCGTGTCAGCACATCCTGCAGGCGCTTGTCCGGATACTGGATCGACAGGGAAAGCTTATTTGTCATGGCCGGTTTTCCTGCTGCGCGCCGTTGATCTGGCCGGGGATTTTGCCGCCGGTTTGGCCGCAGCCGCATAGGCATCGACGATGCGCGCCACCAGCGGATGGCGCACGACGTCGGAACTGTTGAAGTGCGTAAATGCCAGGCCGCGCACCTTGCCGAGCACATCCGTTGCCTCGACCAGTCCGCTCTTCTGATGGTGCTGCAAATCGATCTGCGTGACGTCGCCGGTAATCACCGCCTTGCTGCCGAAGCCGATACGCGTCAGGAACATCTTCATCTGTTCCGGCGTCGTGTTCTGCGCTTCGTCGAGGATCACGAACGCATGGTTCAGCGTGCGGCCGCGCATATAAGCCAGCGGTGCGATCTCGATCGCCTGTTTCTCGAACATCTTCTGCGTGCGGTCGAAACCGAGCAGGTCGTACAGCGCGTCGTACAGCGGACGCAGGTAGGGATCGATCTTCTGGTTCAAGTCGCCGGGCAGGAAGCCGAGGCGTTCGCCGGCTTCGACCGCCGGGCGCGTCAGCACGATGCGCTTGACGGCGTCGCGCTCCAGCGCATCGACGGCGCAGGCAACAGCCAGATAGGTCTTGCCGGTACCGGCCGGGCCGATGCCGAAGGTGATGTCGTGATCCATGATCGCCTTCAGGTATTGCACCTGATGCGGCGTGCGGCCGCGCAGATCGTGGCGGCGCGTCTTCAGGATCGGCGATTCGATCGCGGCCTGCTTGTCCTCTTCGGTGCTGTGCTTCGGCAGATCGTGATCGGCCATGTCGGCGCGCTGCTCGACCAGTGCCAGCTGGATTTCCTCAAGCGGAATCGCGCGATTGGCTTCCTTGTAGAAGTGATCGAGCACGGTGACGGCGCGTTCGGCATTGCTGCCGCTGACGATGAATTTTTCGCCGCGGCGAAAGATCGTGACGTCGAGCGCGGCGGAAATCTGCCGCAGGTTTTCGTCCATCGGACCGCACAGATGGGCGAGCCGCTTGTTGTCCAGCGGCTCGGGGACGAAATATGACGGTTGGACGGCGTTCTTTTTCAATTGATTTTGTGGGTGCGTTTGATTGCGTGTAATTGCGCGTAATTGCGTTGAATGACGTCAGGCGTTTTCGGTTACGACGATTTCGCCGCGCAACGTGTAGCCGTGCGACTGCGTGATCGTGACGTCGACCATCTGGCCGATCAGCCTGTCCGCGTGCGGACCGCCGGCGAAATTGACGACACGGTTGTTCTCGGTACGGCCTTGCAGATCGCCGTCTTCCTTCTTCGACGCGCTTTCGACCAGGATGCGCTGTACCGTTCCCACCATTTCTTCGCTGTAACGACGCGTATTGGCATCGATCGCCGCCTGCAGTCGCTGCAGGCGTGCCAGCTTGATTTCGTATGGCGTATCGTCTTCCAGGTTCGCCGCCGGCGTGCCGGGGCGCGGGCTGAAGATGAAACTGAAGCTGTTGTCATAGCCGACGTCGGCGATCAGTTTCATCATGCCCTCGAAATCGGCATCGGTTTCGCCGGGGAAGCCGACGATGAAATCGGACGAGATCGCGATGTCCGGCCGCACCGCGCGCAGGCGGCGAATCACCGACTTGTACTCGAGCGAGGTGTAGCCGCGCTTCATCGCTGCAAGGATGCGATCCGAGCCGTGCTGCGCCGGCAGGTACAGGTGGTTCACCAGCTTCGGTACCTTGGCATAGGTATCGATCAGGCGCTGCGTGAATTCCTTCGGATGGCTGGTGACGAAACGGATGCGTTCGATGCCCTTGAATTCGGCAATGTATTCGATCAGCAGCGCGAAATCGGCGATCTCGCCGTCGGCCGCATCGCTGCTCATCCTGCCGCGATAGGCGTTGACGTTCTGTCCCAGCAGCGTGATTTCCTTGACGCCCTGCGCTTCGAGGCCGGCGACTTCGGCCAGCACGTCGTCGAAGCGGCGCGAGACTTCCTCGCCGCGCGTGTAGGGCACCACGCAGTAGCTGCAATACTTGCTGCAGCCTTCCATGATCGAAACGAAGGCGGTCGGGCCTTCGACGCGCGCCGGCGGCAGGTGATCGAACTTCTCGATTTCCGGAAAGCTGATATCGACCTGCGAGCGGCCGGTCGAGCGGCGCTGCTTCAGCATGTCCGGCAGGCGATGCAGCGTCTGCGGGCCGAACACCAGGTCGACATACGGTGCGCGCTTGACGATCGCTTCACCTTCCTGCGATGCGACGCAGCCGCCGACGCCGATCACCAGATCGGGATTGCTGCGCTTGAGTTCGCGCAGGCGGCCGAGATCGGAAAACACTTTTTCCTGCGCCTTTTCGCGCACTGAGCAGGTGTTGAGCAGGATGACGTCCGCGTCCTCAGGCCGGTCGGTTTTGACGAGGCCGTCGGAAGCGTTGAGCACGTCGGCCATCTTGTCCGAGTCGTACTCGTTCATCTGGCAGCCGAACGTCTTGATGAATACTTTTTTCTGCATGAATCGTTGCTTGCGTGGTGACTGCGGGGTTTGCTGTCCGTTACTGTGCGCCCTGCGCATCGGTTCCGGAGGAGATCGGCGCCGGCAGCGGCCTCGGCGCGGGCTTCTCGGGGATGCGCTTGATTTCGTCCGGCGTCAGTATCCAGACGCGATTGATGTCGCCGGTGTTGTCTTCCGTGTACAGCACGGGAATTTCCTCGCCGCGCAGCGATGCCGGCATCTCGATCAGGTTGTCCTGGTTCCAGATGCGTGCGCCGGCCGACAGTATGCGCGACTTGTCATTGATGACGATCTGCGGATAGTTGGCCGGCGTCATGACGCCGCGCTTGGCATTTTCCGGAAACGGCCGCTCGAACGCATGTGCCTGCCACGCGGTAGCGGCGAGAACGCAACTGATCAGGAGACGAAATATCCGCATGGCTGGATCCATTCTGCTAGGTGAATGACGATCGGGATGAAAGGGAGCGGGAGTGCTCCAGCCGCTGCGCGATTGCGTTGCGCCCGGCATGACATGTCGGCAATGGTTGCGCGAAAGTGTTGGCCGCATCATACCACGGCGGGTAGTCCGGCGACGGCGCTGTGGCGTCCTGCCGACGGCGGCTGTGACGGTTGGATGACATGCAAAAAACGATAGCGGCCCATGCATATTTTGCGTCCGGATCCCGGCGGCGGGAACGTAAGCTATGCCGTCGTCGCCGTTCCGCTATCGGCGGATAATGCACGCTTATGACTTTCAAGCCACTTTCGCTACGCACAGAAATAGAAACAGGAAGAGAATCCGCATGCCAGCACAGAAAATCGTTTTTCTCGATCGCGCCAGCATCGATGCACAGGTGCGCCGTCCTGCATTTGCGCACGACTGGAGCGAGCACGACGCCACCGATGCCTCCGATGCCGCCGCGCGTCTGGCCGGCGCAACGATCGCCATCACCAACAAGGTGCCGTTGCGCGCCGCCGATCTGGAGCGCCTGCCCGATCTGAAGATGATCGCCGTTGCAGCCACCGGCACCAATGTCGTCGATCTCGAGGCTTGCCGCGAACGCGGTATCGTCGTTTCCAATATCCGTAACTATGCGGGCGCGGCCGTGCCGGAACATACGTTTGCGCTGATGCTGGCACTGCGTCGCAACCTGCGTGCATACTCGGACGACGTGGCAGCCGGGCGCTGGGAACAGGCCAATACCTTCTGCCTGCTCGATCATCCTATCCACGATCTGTCCGGCAGCCGTCTCGGCATCGTCGGCTTCGGCGAACTGGGGCGTTCGGTGGCGCGGCTGGGTCTGGCGTTCGGCATGGACGTGCGAGCGTTCAACCGTTCGCCGTTCGAGGACGCGCACGTGAAGCCTGCCACGCTGGACGAGCTGATCGAAACGTCGGACATCCTTTCGTTGCATCTGCCGCTGACGGACGCGACGCGCAACATGATCGGCCGCGCCGAATTGAACCGGATGAAGCCGAATGCGCTGCTGATCAACACCGCGCGCGGCGGCCTGGTCGACGAAGCAGCGCTGGCCGAGGCATTGACGGCGGGCCGCATCGCGGGCGCAGGCTTTGACGTGCTGTCGGTCGAGCCGCCCAAGCCGGACAATCCACTGCTGAAATTGCGTCTGCCGAATTTCATCCTGACGCCGCATACCGCATGGGCCAGCCAGCAGGCGATGCAGACGCTGGCCGATCAACTGATCGACAATGTGGAAGCCTTCGTCGCCGGCAAGCCGCGCAATGTTGTGGTTTGATGGAGTGATGTAACGGCCGGATTGCGCCTGACGCGCACTTCGCGGGGCATGCAAAGTGCAGTATCAAGCAGTATCATAGGGCGACGCCGTTCAGGCTAATTTCATCAAGAGGGAAAATCACATGGCAACGAAGAACACCAAGAAAGTCGCAAAGATTGACATCGGCATTTCGGAACGCGATCGCGCCAAGATCGCCGAAGGATTGTCCGCCCTGCTGGCCGACAGCTACACGCTGTACCTGATGACACACAACTTCCACTGGAACGTCACCGGCCCGATGTTTACCAGCCTGCATGCGCTGTTCCTCGAGCAGTACACCGAACAATGGAATGCGTTGGACCAGATCGCGGAACGCATCCGCGCCCTCGGTTACCCATCGCCGGGCACCTATGCCGAATTCGGCAAACGCGCGTCGATCAAGGAAGTCGCCGGCGTGCCGAAAGCGATGGACATGGTGCGTCATCTGGTCAACGCGCAGGAATCGACGGCGCGCACCGGCCGTGCATTGTTCGATCTGGTCGAAAAGGCGAACGATCAGCCGACGGCCGATCTGCTGACGCAACGCCTGGATGTGCACGAGAAGGCAGCGTGGATGCTGCGCAGTATTCTGGAAGAGTAATTGGGAAGAAGGATCGGGCCTTGTGCCCGATCTGCAGAAACAATCTGCCAAAGCAAAGCCCCGCACAACTTTCGTTGATGCGGGGTTTTTTTCGGTGGGCAGGTGCACTTCTTTAATAGCGTGCTAAATACCGCATGAGGTATGGGATTGTAGTTTTATAGTTTAAGAAACCCCCGGCTTTGCTAAGCCTGAGATGAATTTGAACTTCTTCTGATACCGCTTGATATGCCTCGAAAGGGTAGTCTGGCTAGCGACTCAGCATGCAAAAGCGTTGACGTGGATCAAAGTCAGTAAATTCAACTTGCCATCCGGTCCCGTACTCCAACACCCAACTAGAAAGTCAGGTGTTCTAGAGTTGAAATGACGAACTCAAATTGCCAGTAAATCGCATGTGAAAGTTGCGACCTATCCGTACCGTCGAAGTTGCACAATGCTTGATTCATAAAAGCAATGGTTTCATTGTTCGCTTTCGACAAAAAGCAGATTCGCTTCCTGCCTCTGTGTCGGATATGGCAGCAGTGGAAACGCCTTCGCGCTACGTCTCTTTAATGTTCGCTAACGCACTGTCTACGATTCTCCGTAGTTCTAACGTCATAGGCTCTAACAATTTGTTCGAGTTATCGTTACCGGACGAATCGATGGCAACAAAAATATCTCTATCGTCGCAACCAATATTGGATGGTTTTGTCCAGGTCCGCGGTGCCCGGGAGCACAATCTCAAAAACGTTAGTCTGGACATTCCTAGAGACGCACTAGTTGTATTTACCGGTATATCCGGATCTGGCAAGTCGTCCCTTGCATTTGGAACGTTGTACGCCGAAGCGCAACGAAGGTATCTGGAATCAGTATCACCGTACGCACGCCGTCTGTTTAACCAAATGCCGGTACCTGACGTCGACGCAATTAATGGACTGCCGCCTGCAGTCGCGTTACAACAGCAGCGTGGCACACCCACGACGAGATCATCGGTCGGGAGCGTGAGTACTTTATCCAACTCGCTACGCATGCTTTATTCGCGTGCAGGTGATTATCCGGCCAGGCAGCCTCTGCTTTATGCGGAATCGTTCTCCCCCAATACTGCCGAAGGTGCGTGTCCGCAATGTCACGGTCTGGGGCGCGTTTACGATGTCACTGAGAAATCCATGGTGCCGGATGATTCATTGACCATACGTGAAAGAGCGATCGCTGCCTGGCCTACGGCGTGGCACGGACAAAATCTGCGGGACATTCTGGTAACGCTCGGCTACGACATCGATACGCCTTGGCGGAAGATGTCGCGAAAGGATCGGAACTGGATACTTTTCACAGACGAACAGCCCGTCGTGCCTGTTTATGCAGGTTTTGATCGGCAAGAGGTAAAACAGGCTTTACGACGCAAGGACGAACCAAGTTATCAAGGTACGTTTACAGGCGCCAGGAAGTATGTACTTCAGACGTTTGCGACAACGCAAAGCGCCTTGATGAAAAAGCGCGTGGCGCAGTACATGATCGGTACAGATTGTCCGATGTGTCAGGGGAAGCGTCTTAAACCGGAATCCCTTGCGGTGAAGTTCGCAGGCCACGATATCGCCGAAATTTCCCGTCTTCCATTGAAGCGGCTTGCGAATATATTTGCCGCATATGCCGATGGAAGCGCGCCGCAGTTGCGCAAAGATCGCATGCACCCTGAAAAAAGAGTGGTCGTTCAACGCATCGCTGAAGATCTCGTTGCACGTTTGGATGTCATGCTTGAACTGGGATTGGGGTATCTGACCCTGGAGCGCAGTACGCCAACCTTGTCTCCCGGTGAACTGCAGCGCCTACGGCTGGCGACGCAAGTGCATTCCAATTTGTTTGGCGTCGTCTATGTACTGGACGAGCCATCTGCAGGTTTGCATCCGGCTGACACCGAGTCTTTGCTCTCAGCATTGAACCGCTTGAAAGCATCCGGCAATTCTCTCTTTGTGGTGGAGCATTCTCTTGACGTGATTCGCCACGCCGACTGGATCGTTGATGTCGGTCCGGTAGCCGGGGAGCACGGCGGACGCGTGTTGTACAGCGGTGTTCCGGCTGGATTGGAAATGGTGGATGAATCAATCACGCGCCGCTACCTTTTCGCGCAAGGCTCCAGCACGCCTGATTCACGCCGTCGTGCCATTGGTCAGTTAAGACTGGAAGGCGTCACCCGCAACAATCTGAAAGGCTTGGACGTCGATTTTCCTATAGGGGTTCTCACAAGCGTTACCGGTGTATCCGGCTCTGGTAAATCAAGCCTCGTGAGTCAAGTCTTGGTGGAGCTTGTAATCGCGGCGCTCGGCCATTCCCTGGAAGAGGAACACGAGGGTTCAGAAGAACCGGAACAACAATTACCCGTTACAGAAGGCGGCAGCATCACTGGCGGTTTGGAAAACATACGCAGACTGATCCGTGTCGATCAGAAGCCGATTGGACGGACGCCTCGCTCGAATCTGGCAACCTATACCGGCTTATTCGATCACGTACGGAAGATATTTGCATCGACCAAGACCGCACGTTCCCGAAAATATGACGCGGGGAGATTTTCATTTAATGTCGCCAAGGGTCGATGCGCGCATTGTGAAGGCGAGGGCTCGGTTATGGTCGAGCTGTTATTCCTTCCGAGCGTCTACACGCCATGCCCGACTTGTCAGGGAACGCGTTACAACGCAAAAACACTGGAGATCAAGTACAAGGAAAAAAATATTGCCGATGTGCTGAGAATGACGGTGGACGGTGCTTATGATTTCTTTAAAGACGAGCCACTTGTCCAAGTGTCGCTTCATATGTTGCAGGAAGTCGGGCTGGGCTATCTGCGCTTGGGGCAACCCGCAACAGAGTTGTCAGGTGGTGAAGCACAGCGCATCAAACTTGCGACAGAAATGCAACGCGCGCGACGCGGTGAGATGCTTTACATCCTGGATGAACCGACAACCGGGCTTCATCCGGCTGATGTTGAGAGACTCATCAAGCAATTGCAACTGCTGGTTGATGCCGGCAATACCGTCATCGTT
>DATDLO010000223.1:0-10219 GCA_036519215.1 Oxalicibacterium sp. | reverse complement strand
CAGACCATCAAGATGCTCGAGGATCGTGGCTGGATCGAAAGCATCGGTCATCGCGATGTGCCAGGGCGTCCGTCATTGTTTGCCACGACCAAGCAGTTCCTGGACGATCTGGGACTGACGTCGCTGGATCAATTGCCGCCGTTGCAGCAAGTCGAAAAAGGCGAGATGCAGGGCGATGCGCTGCTGGAAATCCAGGGACTTGAAGCAGGTTTTGCTGCTGCCCAGTTGGGGCAGGAAGTCATGGATTTGGCAGAAGCAGGCGAAGAACAAGCCGATGACGAATCTGCAGAACGGTCCGCTGATATGGCGGCAGCCGATGAGGTTACTGTCGCGATTGGCGTCGCCGAAGAACTTTCCATGACTGGCGACGGTCTGGACCAGGAACAACACCAACAAGACAATGCGGTAATCGAAGAGGCACTGCCCGTCGATGCCGAAGAAACCGCCAGCGTGGCGGCCGACACGATCATTGACGTACAAGGTCAATACAACGAAGAACCGAATGATGAATCGCCCAACGAAAAATAATCCGTCCGATACGCCTTCCGATGACACCTTTTCGTCGGAAGGTCAGGACCGAGGCGAAAACGCACAAACCATGACAACGGACGAAGCCGGCGCAAAGCCGGCAAAACGCGGCTTGCGCGGTCCGCGCAGTTTGCGTCGCGCGCGTCATGCGTCACGTAAGAACAACGTAGAGAAAGACCAGGGTATCGATGCCGTGCCGCCCGCTGGAGCCGGTGATGGTGCACGTGGCGATGCGCAAGGCCAGGCACCACAGAAGCGTGCGGGCCGGCAGGAGCAGGGTAAACCTGCCAAGCAGCAGGGACGTCAGAATCAGAACGCTGGTGGTAGCGGCAGGCATGCGAAAAAGAGCGATGCCGACGATGTTTTTTCCTTCGTGACATCCGAAGCCTTCGATGCGATGGTCGGCGGTGACGAACATGGCGGTAAGCGTCGTCACGAGCAGAAAAGTGTTCGCCGCGATTTGACGGCAGAAGACGATGCGCCGAAATTGCACAAGGTGCTGGCTGAAGCCGGACTGGGATCGCGTCGCGACATGGAAGAGTTGATCATCGCCGGTCGCGTATCGGTCAATGGTGAACCCGCGCATATCGGTCAACGTATTCTGCCAACCGATCAGGTGCGCATCAACGGCAAGCTGATTCAGCGCAAGATCAGCAAGCGCCCGCCGCGCGTGCTGGTCTATCACAAGCCGGCCGGCGAGATCGTCAGCACCAATGATCCGGAAGGCCGCCCGTCGGTATTCGATCGGCTGCCGACAATGAAGACCGGAAAATGGCTGGCCGTGGGACGCCTGGATTTCAATACCGAAGGACTGTTGTTGTTCACGACTTCTGGTGATCTGGCGAATCGGCTGATGCATCCGCGTTACGGTATCGATCGCGAATACGCGGTACGTACGCTGGGTGAACTGGAAGAAGGCATGCGGCAGAAACTGCTGGCGGGTGTCGAGCTGGAAGACGGTCTTGCACAATTTTCGCGTATTGCGGACGGCGGCGGCGAAGGCGTCAACAAATGGTATCGCGTGACGATCGGCGAAGGCCGCAATCGCGAAGTGCGCCGCATGTTCGAGGCGATCGGCCTGACCGTGTCGCGGCTGATCCGTACGCGGTACGGCTCGATGACGTTGCCGAGCAGCCTGAAGCGCGGCCGCTGGGAAGAAATGGACGAGCATGGCGTGCGTGCGCTGATGGCAGTGAGCGGACTGGAAAAACAGGCAGGCGATAGCGGCAAAAATCGTAATGCTGCACCCGGCGGACGCCAGAACGGCAACCGAGCACCCCGTTTCGATAACGGTCTCGGTCAGCCGCAAAGCCCGAGCCAGTGGCAGAACATGGGGCAGGGGCAGGGGCGTTCGCAAGGGCAGAATTCCGGCAAGACGGGGCGCCCGCAACAATCCCGTAGCCGCCAGCCGGATCCGTTGCAGACGGCACTTGGTTTCCCGGGCATGGGACAGCCCCGCCGGAGCGGCGGCGGTCAAGGACGCTCGGGCGGAGGCGGCCCGGCACGAGGAAATGGCATGGGCGGCGGAATGCGCCGGCGCTCGAAAGCCTGATTTTCTTGTTTTGCCCTTCTTGAAACAGCCTAAGTGAATGTTTTTCTAGGTTTTTTCGTTGTTTCTGCCTGCTCCGCCAGTCTCTCGACATTGCGGTGACTGCGGTAATCGACTATAATTTGACAGTTGATAAGATCGACCGTCCGGGACGTGTATATTCCTGATGGCGGTCCGGTTGTCAGAACGATAAAAAAGATGGGCAGATGCCCATTTTTTTTTTGTTAAACAGTTTGTGTACTGTATTGCGATTCGGTTTTCCGTGCGAAACCGTGATCGTTGTTTTCGGAGAGCTTCCTTGCAGTTGTCGGCACTGATTGAAAAAACCCTGGAAGGCATGGGGTACGAACTGGTCAATTTCGAACAGGCCGCGCGCGGCTTGCTGCGCGTGTACATCGATTTTGCACCTGAAAACGCCGACAACGGAAACATCACGGTGGAAGACTGCGAGAAAGTCACGCATCAGTTGCTGCATGTGCTAACCGTCGAAAACGCCGCTTATGAGCGGCTGGAAGTGTCGTCGCCGGGACTAGATCGCCCTTTGAAAAAAATGTCGCACTATGTACGGTTTGCCGGCGCCGAAGTGCTGGTGAAGCTGCGCATGCCGATGGCGGCTGCAGCGAATCGCAAGTCCTTTCAGGGCATCTTGCTGGAGCCGGTTGGCGAGACATTGGCACTGGAGTTTGAAGGAAAAGACGGGCCGGCGAAGCTGGAATTTACGCTTGCCGATGTAGACAAGGCGCATTTGGTGCCAAAAGTGGATTTTAGGAGCCGCAAAGCATGAGTCGCGAAATTTTGTTGCTGGTCGATGCACTGGCGCGCGAAAAAAACGTTGATAAGGACATCGTCTTCGGGGCGCTCGAGCATGCGCTCGGACAGGCGACCAAGAAACGTTATGAAGGCGACGTCGATATTCGCGTCTCCATCGACCGTGAAACCGGTGAATTCGAATCCTTCCGCCGCTGGCATGTGGTGCCTGACGAAGCCGGTCTGCAATTGCCCGATCAGGAAATCCTCCACTTCGAAGCCAAGGAGCAGATCGCGGATATCGAAGTCGACGAATACATCGAAGAGCCGATCGAATCTGTCGAGTTCGGTCGTCGTTTTGCACAGGACACCAAACAGGTGGTACTGCAGCGCATCCGCGATGCCGAGCGCGAGCAGATCCTGGCCGACTTCCTGGAGCGCGGCGACTCGCTGGTAACGGGAACGATCAAGCGCATGGAGCGCGGCGATGCCATCGTCGAATCCGGCCGCATTGAAGCGCGCCTGCCGCGCGACCAGATGATCCCGAAGGAAAATCTGCGTATCGGCGATCGTGTCCGCGCCTACATTCTGCGCATCGATCGCAACGCACGCGGTCCGCAAGTGATCCTGTCGCGTACGGCGCCGGAATTCATCATGAAACTGTTCGAGCTGGAAGTGCCGGAAATCGAACAGGGTCTCCTGGAGATCAAATCGGCGGCGCGTGATGCAGGTGTCCGTGCAAAGATCGCTGTTTTCACCAGCGACAAGCGCATCGATCCGATCGGTACCTGCGTCGGCATGCGCGGTTCGCGTGTGCAGGCTGTCACCGGTGAATTGGGCGGCGAGCGTGTCGATATCGTGCTGTGGTCCGACGATCCGGCGCAGTTTGTTATCGGCGCACTGGCGCCGGCTAACGTGTCGTCCATCGTTGTGGACGAGGAAAAGCATGCGATGGACGTCGTCGTCGACGAGGAAAATCTCGCGATCGCAATTGGTCGCGGCGGCCAGAACGTACGTTTGGCATCCGAACTGACCGGCTGGCAGATCAACATCATGACGGCTGAAGAATCCGCGGACAAATCGCAAGCCGAAACGGCGGCGATCCGCATGCTGTTCATGGCAAAACTCGATGTCGATCAGGAAGTGGCCGACATTCTGGTGGAAGAAGGTTTCGCCACGCTGGAAGAAATCGCCTATGTGCCGATCAGCGAGATGATGGAGATCGAAGCGTTCGACGAAGATACCGTCAACGAACTGCGTAGCCGTGCGCGCGATGCACTGCTGACCGAAGCGATCGCGTCGGAAGAGGGCATGGAAGGCATGGACGATGCGCTGGCCAATCTGGAAGGAATGGATCGCACGATCGCCGGCAAGCTGGGTCTGGCCGGTATCAAGTCGCTGGATGCCTTTGCGGGACTGGCATATGACGAATTCGGCGCGATCCTCGCGCTGTCCGGCGACCGTGCGCGGCAATTGATTGAAAATGAATTTGAAGATGTGACCGACGATGAAATGAAGCTCATCGATGCCAAATACGATGAGCATGCAAAGGCCCTGCAGGCCAAGGCGTGGAGCCTCGTGGAAGCGAAGTAATCCGCGGCGATTTTCATCCAACGTGTCACATAGAAAAGAGGACTGAATGGCGAGTAACAACGTAGCCCAATTTGCCACCGAGCTCAAAATGCCTGCAGACGTGCTGTTGACGCAATTGCGCGATGCCGGCGTGGAGAAGAGCTCGGCGTCCGATGAATTGTCCAAGGCGGACAAGGACAAGCTCCTTGACCATCTGCGTCGCGCGCATGGCGCTACGCCTGAAGGCGAGAAAAGAAAGATTACGCTGACCCGCAAGGAAACGACCGAGATCAAGCAGGCGGATGCTACCGGCAAATCGCGCACGATCCAGGTCGAAGTGCGCAAGAAGCGTACTTTCGTCAAGCGTGACGATATTGCCGAGGAAACGGCCAAGCCGGCAGCGGCTCCGGTCATCGATGAGGCCGAACAGGAGCGCCGTGCCGAAGAAGCACGCCGCCAGGCTGAACTGATCGCGCGCCAGGAAGCCGATCTGCGCGAGAAGCAGGATCGTCTTGCCAAGCTGGAAGCCGAGAAGGAAGAGCAGGCCAAAGCCTTGAAAGTAGCCGAAGAAGCGGAGAAGGCAGCCGAACAGTCGGCCAAGGTGAAGGCGGACGAAACCGCGCAGGAAGAGAAGAAACGCCTGGAAGAGGAAGAGGCCAGCAAGAAGGCTGCCAAGGACGCGGCGCGCGAAGCAAGCGAACGCGCAGCGGCAGCGGAAGCCGCACGCAAAGCGGTTGCCGACGAAGTCGCCCAGATCAAGGCCATGATGAATGCGCCGCGCCGCGCGATCAAGGCACCGGAACCGGCAGCGCCTGCCGCCAAATCGGCGGAAGGAACGTTGCACAAACCCGCTGACAAGAAACCGGGCGAGAAAAAGGACGACAAGAAACCGGGCGACAAGAAATCGATCAAGTCGGCCAATGTGTCGTCGACCTGGCAGGACGATGCCAAGAAGCGCAGCGGCGGCCTGAAGACCCGTGGTGGTCCGGCCGGTGGCGGCCGTGACGGCTGGCGTGCAGGTCCGAAAGGACGTCGCCACTCGCATTCGGACGACCGTGAAAGCAACTTCCAGGTGCCGACCGAAGCGATCGTGCGCGACATCTACGTGCCGGAAACCATTACGGTGGCCGAGCTTGCGCACCAGATGGCCGTCAAGGCTTCCGAAGTGATCAAGCAATTGATGAAGCTCGGACAGATGGTCACGATCAACCAGGTGCTGGACCAGGAAACCGCGATGATCGTGGTGGAAGAAATGGGCCACACCGCGCATGCGGCCAAGCTGGACGATCCGGAAGCGCTGCTCGTTGCCGGCGGCGAAGAGCATACCGACGCCGAACAACTGCCGCGAGCACCGGTGGTGACCGTGATGGGCCACGTCGACCACGGCAAGACCTCGCTGCTCGACTATATCCGTCGTGCCAAGGTGGCGTCCGGCGAAGCGGGCGGCATTACGCAGCACATCGGCGCCTATCACGTCGAAACGCCGCGTGGCATGATTACCTTCCTCGATACGCCGGGCCACGAAGCGTTTACCGCGATGCGTGCACGCGGTGCGAAGGCAACCGATATCGTGATTCTGGTGGTCGCTGCCGACGACGGCGTGATGCCGCAGACGAAGGAAGCGATCGCGCATGCGAAAGCTGCCGGCGTACCGTTGGTCGTGGCGATCAACAAGATCGACAAACCTGGCGCCAACATGGATCGCGTCAAGCAGGAGTTGATTGCGGAACAAGTTGTGCCGGAAGAATACGGCGGTGAATCGCCATTCGTGCCAGTGTCGGCAAAAACTGGTGAAGGTATCGATGCCTTGCTCGAACAGGTGTTGCTGCAGGCAGAGGTGCTGGAATTGAAAGCGCCGGTCGAAGCGCCTGCCCGCGGTCTTGTTGTCGAGGCCAAGCTCGACAAGGGGCGCGGTCCGGTTGCCACGATTCTGGTTCAATCCGGTACGTTGAAACGCGGCGACGTCGTGTTGGCAGGTTCTGCCTACGGTCGCGTGCGTGCAATGCTGGATGAGAACGGCAAGAATATTACAGAAGCCGGTCCATCGATTCCGGTCGAGATTCAAGGTTTGACCGAAGTGCCGAATGCCGGTGAAGAAGTCATGGTCATGGCAGACGAACGCAAGGCGCGTGAGATCGGTCTGTTCCGTCAGGGTAAATTCCGTGACGTGAAACTTGCAAAACAGCAGGCGGCCAAGCTGGAAAACATGTTCGAAAACATGGGCGAAGGCGAAGTCAAGAACCTGCCGATGATCATCAAGACCGACGTGCAGGGTTCGCAGGAAGCGCTGGTCGGTTCGCTGCAGAAACTGTCGACCAGCGAAGTCCGCGTGCAGGTCGTGCATGCTGCGGTCGGTGGCATCAGCGAGTCGGACGTCAACCTCGCCGTCGCATCGAAAGCCGTCATCATCGGCTTCAATGCGCGCGCCGATGCTTCGGCACGCAAGCTGGCGGAAGCCAACGGCGTCGACATCCGTTACTACAACATCATTTACGATGCGGTGGACGAGATCAAGGCGGCGATGTCCGGCATGCTGGCACCGGAGAAACGCGAACAGGCATTGGGCCTGGTCGAGATTCGCCAGGTCATCCTGGTCAGCAAGGTCGGTGCGATCGCAGGTTGCTACGTGCTGGAAGGTCTGGTGCGTCGTGGCGCATCGGTCCGCCTGCTGCGCGACAACGTCGTGGTCTGGACCGGCGAGCTCGATTCGCTGAAACGCTTCAAGGATGACGTGAAAGAAGTGAAGTCCGGCTTCGAATGCGGTCTGACGTTGAAGAACTTCAACGACATCAAGGAAGGCGATCAGCTGGAAGTGTTCGAAGTGCAGGAAGTGGCACGGACACTGTAAGCATTCTGACCGGCAGGCGATCTGTTTCGCTTGCCGGTCAGCGATTATTTTTCACAAAAGCGGCGCATTGATGCGCCGCTTTGCTTCTGGGGCATACCATGGCCAGACACAGCAAATCCATTCCCGGACGCGGCTTGCGCGTCGCCGATCAGATTCAGCGCGATCTGGCCGAACTGATTGCCTTCGAGTTGAAGGATCCTCGCGTCGGCATGGTCACGCTCACCGAAGTGCAGGTGACGCCGGACTATGCGCATGCAAAAATTTTCTTCACGACGCTGGTCGACGACAAGGAAGCAATCCGCAATACGATCGCCGGCCTGTCTGCAGCGTCTGGTTTCCTGCGCAATCAGCTTGGCCGCCGCCTGACGATCCATACCTTGCCGGAGCTGCATTTCGTGCACGACACGTCGACGGTGCGCGGTATTGAAATGTCAAAGCTGATCGACGAGGCTAACGCAACGCGTGCGCGCGACGCGGAAGACTGACTGTTTTCATTCGCTCCTGTCGTTCGCATCGATTGTGATGCCGACGGCGGTGCGTCGTTTTTTACATCCATTCCATGTCTTCCTCTCCCAAACGCAAGCGGGTGCCGGTACACGGCGTGCTGTTGCTGGACAAGCCGGTAGGCCTGTCCAGCAACGATGCGCTGATCAAGGCGAAACGCCTGTTGAATGCGGAAAAAGCCGGCCATACCGGTACGCTCGATCCGTTTGCCACCGGCTTGTTGCCGCTGTGCTTCGGCGAGGCGACCAAGTTTGCGCAGGATTTGCTCGACGCGGACAAGACCTACGAGACAGTCGTTCATCTTGGCGTGACGACGACGACCGGGGATACGGAAGGCGAAGTGATCGAGACGCGCAACGTCGATGTCGATCGCGAGCGCATTGCGGAAGTGCTCCTGCGGTTTGCCGGCAACATCGAACAAGTACCTCCCATGCACTCGGCGCTCAAGCGCGACGGTAAACCCTTGTACGAATATGCACGGGCCGGTATCACGCTGGAACGCGAAGCTCGCGCCGTCACGATTCATGAACTGCAATTGCTGGATTGGCAAACGCCGTATCTGACGCTGCGCGTCTGCTGCAGCAAGGGTACGTATATTCGCGTGTTGGGCGAAGACATCGGCGCGGCATTGGGTTGCGGCGCGCATCTGCAGGCCTTGAGGCGCATACAGGTGGGTAACCTGACGATCGATAAGGCGATGACGCTGGACGGTCTTGCGGAGAAATCGGAGCAGGAAAGAGCGGCAATGCTGGCGCCGGTCGATGCCTTGTTGACATCGTTTCCTTCAGTGCAATTACCGGAGGCGCTCGCCAAGCGCTTTCTGCACGGACAGCGCCTGGCGCTCGGCAAGGAAAACGTTGCCTATCCGGAAGGCGGTGGCCGGGTACGTGTCTACCGGCAGCAGGACGGTGCGTTGCTGGGAACCGGCCTGCTGCAGACTTGGGGCGTGCTGGTGCCGGAACGGCTGATCGCTACTGCGGGCGTCTGAAGCGCCGATTTTCGCATTGTCATCGTTGCATTTCTGTCCGCAAACCGGTCGGGTTTGCAGAATGTCATCGACATGTCACCAAGTTGGCATTCAATGCATGGCAAGCCTTTGAAATTCCAAGGATTTTCTTAATTCAAACAGGCGGGCATGCTATAATTTTCGGTTTCCCGCATTCAGGCTTCACGAACCAATCATGTCCAATTCCAAACGCGCCATCCGCAACATTGCCATCATCGCTCACGTCGACCATGGCAAGACCACACTCGTCGATCAACTGCTGCGCCAGTCCGGCACCTTCCGCGAAAATCAGCAGGTCGATACGCGCGTGATGGATTCGAACGACATCGAAAAGGAACGTGGCATCACGATTCTTTCCAAGAACTGTGCGGTCGAATACAAGGGTACGCACATCAACATCGTCGATACCCCGGGCCACGCGGATTTCGGTGGCGAAGTGGAGCGTGTGTTGTCGATGGTCGACAGTGTGCTGCTGCTGGTCGATGCGCAGGAAGGCCCGATGCCGCAGACGCGTTTCGTGACGCGTAAGGCACTGGCACTGGGTTTGAAGCCGATCGTTGTCGTCAACAAGATCGATCGCGAAAACGCCGATCCGCAAAAAGCGGTCAACGCGACTTTCGAGCTGTTCGACAAGCTTGGTGCAACCGACGAACAACTGGATTTTCCGATTGTTTACGCTTCGGGTTTCAAAGGCTACGCAGGTCTGGAAGATACCGTGCGCGAAGGCAACATGGAGCCGCTGTTTGACGCGATTCTGGAACACGTTCCCGCACGTGAAGATGATCCGGACGGTCCTCTGCAATTGCAGATCACATCGCTGGAATATTCGTCGTACGTCGGCAAGATCGGCGTTGGCCGTATCCTGCGCGGTCGTATCAAGGCACTGCAAGACGTCGTCTGGATGAACGGTCCGGAAGACAAGCCGACCAAGGCGCGTATCAATCAGGTTTTGACTTTCAAAGGCCTGGATCGCGTCGTTGTGGATGAGGCGTTAGCTGGCGACATCGTGCTGATCAACGGCATCGAAGACATCGGCATTGGCAGCACGATTTGCGCACCGGACACGCCGGAAGGCTTGCCGATGCTCAAGATCGATGAACCGACGCTGACCATGAATTTCATGGTGAACAGCTCGCCGCTGGCTGGTCGTGAAGGCAAGTTCGTGACGACGCGCCAGATCCGCGATCGTCTGGAAAAGGAATTGAAGTCGAACATGGCGTTGCGCGTGCTGCAATCGCCGGACGACGACTCGACGTATGAAGTATCGGGCCGCGGTGAATTGCATTTGACGATCCTGATCGAAAACATGCGCCGTGAAGGTTTCGAGATGGCTGTTTCGCGTCCGCGCGTGGTTTTCAAGATGGTCGATGGCGTGCGTCATGAGCCATACGAAAATCTGACCGTTGACGTCGAAGAAGCCAACCAGGGCGGCGTGATGGAAGAACTCGGCCGTCGTCGTGGCGAT
>DATDLO010000222.1:0-11567 GCA_036519215.1 Oxalicibacterium sp. | reverse complement strand
GGCTCGCGTCCGGTCGACCAGCACATCAAGGGATTGCAGGCCATGGGCGCGGAAATCGCGATCGAGGCGGGTTACATCCATGCGAAAGCCAAACGCCTGAAAGGCGCGCGCATCCTGACCGACATGATTACGGTGACTGGCACCGAAAACCTGTTGATGGCAGCCGTGCTGGCCGAAGGCGAAACGGTGCTGGAGAACGCTGCACGTGAACCGGAAGTGACGGATCTCGCTAATCTGCTGGTCAAGATGGGCGCGAAGATCGATGGCATCGGCACCGACCGTCTGGTGATCCAGGGTGTCGACAGCCTGCACGGCGCATCGCATGACGTGATTCCGGATCGTATCGAAACCGGCACCTTCCTGTGCGCAGTCGCAGCCGTCGGCGGCGATGTCACGTTGCGCAATGCGCGTTCCGATACTTTCGATGCAGCGATCGACAAGCTGCGCGAAGCCGGTGCGATCCTGACCACCGGCGACGACTGGATTCGCATCCAGATGTCGTCGCGGCCGAAGGCAGTCAGTTTCCGCACTACCGAATACCCGGGTTTCCCGACCGACATGCAGGCGCAATTCATGGCGATGAACTGCGTCGCCGAAGGCAGCAGCCGCGTCATCGAGACGATCTTCGAGAACCGTTTCATGCACGTGCAGGAAATGAACCGTCTCGGCGCATCGATCACGATCGAAGGCCATACGGCGATCATCAACGGTGTCGACAAGCTGGTCGGTGCGCCGGTGATGGCGACAGATCTGCGCGCTTCGGCGTCGCTGGTCATCGCTGGCCTGGCGGCGGAAGGCGAAACATTGATCGATCGCATCTATCATCTGGATCGCGGTTACGATCGCATGGAAATGAAACTGTCCGCCGTCGGCGCCCACATTCAGCGAGTGAAATGATGAACCAACAACTGACGCTGGCCTTGTCGAAAGGCCGCATCTTCGAGGAAACGTTGCCTTTGCTGGAGGCGGCCGGCATTCACGTGGCCGAAGACCCAGAAAGCTCGCGCAAGCTGATCCTGCAGACGAACGATGCAAATGTGCGCGTCATCATCGTGCGCGCATCCGACGTGCCGACCTATGTGCAATACGGCGCGGCCGATTTCGGCGTGGCCGGCAAGGATGTATTGCTGGAGCATGGCGGCGAGGGTTTGTACCAGCCGATCGATCTGAACATCGCGAAATGCCGCATGTCGGTCGCGGTACGCAACGGCTTCGACTATGCGAGCGCCGTCAAGCAGGGCGCGCGATTGCGTGTGGTAACCAAGTACGTGCAGACGGCACGCGAGCACTTTGCCGCCAAGGGCGTACACGTCGATCTGATCAAGCTGTACGGCTCGATGGAGCTTGGTCCGCTGGTCGGGCTGGCCGATGCGATTGTCGATCTGGTCAGCACCGGCAGCACGCTGCGCGCCAACGATCTGGTTGAAGTCGAGCAGATCATGGACATTTCGTCGCGGCTGGTCGTCAATCAGGCAGCATTGAAACTGAAGCGCGAGAAGCTGCAGCCGATACTTGCTGCTTTCGAGAAGGCGTTGGCGCAGCACGCATAAAACGTATATAGCGCACAAAACGACAGAACATCGCACACAGAGAACATCATGGCCATCAATATCCGCAAACTCGATTCCACTGACGCCGACTTCAAGGCGCAACTGGCCGCCGTGCTGGCATTCGAAGCCAGCGAGGACGAAGCGATCGACCGCGCCGTGTTGCGCATCCTGGATGACGTAAAAAAGCGCGGTGACGCTGCCGTGCTGGAATACACGAAGCAGTTCGATCATGTGGATGGCGCATCGATTGCCGCACTGGAGATCAGCCGCGACGAATTGCAGGCCGCGCTCGACAACCTGCCGCCGGCGCGCCGCGCGGCATTGCAGACGGCAGCCGATCGTGTGCGCGCCTATCACGAGCGCCAGAAGAACGAGATCGGCTCTGACGGTTTCACCTATACGGAAGCCGACGGCACCGTGCTTGGCCAGAAAGTCACGCCGCTGGATCGCGTCGGCCTCTACGTGCCGGGCGGCAAGGCGGCATATCCGTCGTCGGTGCTGATGAATGCGATTCCGGCCAAGGTTGCCGGCGTGCCGGAAGTGATCATGGTGGTGCCGACGCCGAACGGCGTGAAGAACGAACTGGTGCTGGCTGCTGCCGCGATGTCCGGTGTCGATCGTGTGTTCACGATCGGCGGCGCGCAGGCGGTCGGCGCGCTGGCCTACGGCACGGCGACGATTCCGCAGGTCGACAAGATCGTCGGCCCCGGTAATGCCTACGTCGCTGCCGCCAAGCGCCGCGTGTTCGGTACTGTCGGCATCGACATGATTGCCGGCCCGTCGGAAATTCTCGTCGTCTGCGACGGCACGACCGATCCGGACTGGATCGCGATGGACCTGTTTTCTCAGGCCGAGCACGATGAGCTGGCGCAGTCGATTCTGGTCTGCCCGGATGCGGCTTATCTCGACAAGGTTGCGGAAAGCGTCAATCGCCAGCTGGAAGCGATGCCGCGCAAGGAAACGATTGCGACTTCGCTGACGAACCGCGGCGCACTGGTCAAGGTGCGCGACATGGACGAGGCCTGTGAAATCGCCAACATGATCGCCGCCGAACACCTGGAAATTTCGGCCGAAAATGCGCAACAATGGGCCGACAAGGTCCGCCACGCCGGCGCGATGTTCCTCGGCCGCTTTTCGTCCGAATCGCTGGGCGATTACTGCGCCGGCCCGAACCATGTGCTGCCGACGTCGCGCACTGCACGTTTCTCGTCGCCGCTGGGCGTCTACGATTTCCAGAAGCGCTCCAGCATCCTGATGGTCAGCGAAGGCGGTGCGCAGACACTGGGCAAGGTTGCCGCCGAACTGGCTTACGGCGAAGGGCTGCAGGCGCACGCGCGCTCGGCCGAGTATCGATTGAAACCCGGGCTGAAGTGACGATGCAGGCGCGGCGATGAGCGACTGGCGCAACTGCGTATTCTGCGAAGATGCGCTGGCCGGCATCGCGCGTATTCCGGATGCGTCCATCGATCTGATCATCGCCGATCCGCCGTACGGTCTCGGCAAGGATTACGGCAACGATTCCGACAAGCTCGACGCCGATGCCTATCTGCAATGGATGCAGCAGTGGATAGATGCCGCACTGCCCAAGCTGAAACCGAACGGCAGCCTCTACATCTTCCTGACCTGGCGCTATTCGCCGGAAATCTTCGTCATGCTGAAAAAGCGCATGACGATGATCAATGAAATCGTCTGGGACCGCCGCGTGCCGTCGATGGGCGGCAGTACGCGGCGCTTTTCGTCGGTGCACGACACGATCGGCCTGTTCGCCAACGCGCGCGACTATTACTTTGACCTGGATGCGGTGCGCATCCCGTACGATGCGGAAACGAAGAAGGCGCGTTCGCGTTCGATCTTCGTCGGCGCCAAGTGGCTGGAGATCGGCTACAACCCGAAGGATGTCTGGAGCGTGTCGCGCCTGCATCGCGAACACCGTGAGCGCGCCGACCATCCGACGCAGAAGCCGCTGGAAATCGTCGCACGCATGATCAAGGCATCGTGTCCGCCGGGCGGTGTCGTGTTCGACCCGTTCATGGGCAGCGGCACGACGGCGGTCGCCGCGCGTGCATGCGGGCGGGATTTCACCGGCTTCGAGCTGAACCCGGACTATTGCGCACTGATCCGGAGCAGACTGGATGCGCTGGATGCCGAAATGGCGGTTTCCGGCATCGAGCAGCAAGAAAAGCTGCGTGCATCGTCTGCATCGTGAGCAGGAATGCAAAGTGCTTGCTGAAAATATGGGTAAAATGCCTGTATTGCTGTAATTTACCTGTTTATCCGCTATCCGAATAGCGAATCAATGGGTCTTGATGCGTCGCCAGCCGGCCGTATCGTCACTATCGTTGTCACTCGAACATGTCTACGCCACGCACTGCAGAAATCACGCGTAATACCAACGAGACGCAAATCCGCGTTGCGATCAATCTCGACGGCACAGGAAAGCAGAAGCTGGATACCGGCGTGCCTTTCCTCGATCACATGCTGGACCAGATCGCGCGCCATGGCCTGATCGATCTGGATATCGAAGCGAAGGGTGATCTGCACATCGATGCGCATCACACGGTGGAAGACGTCGGTATCACGCTGGGCCAGGCATTTGCCAAGGCGATGGGCGACAAGAAAGGCATCCGCCGCTACGGTCACGCCTATGTGCCGCTGGACGAGGCGCTGTCGCGCGTCGTCATCGATTTCTCCGGTCGTCCTGGGCTGGAATTCCACGTGCCGTTCACGCGCTCGATGATCGGCGCGTTCGACGTGGATCTCACCAGCGAATTCTTCCACGGCTTCGTCAATCACGCGCTGGTCACGCTGCATATCGACAATCTGCGCGGCGCCAATGCGCACCACCAGTGCGAAACCGTGTTCAAGGCATTCGGCCGCGCGCTGCGCATGTCCATCGAGCTGGACCCGCGCGCCGCCGGCACGATTCCGTCGACCAAGGGCAGCCTCTAAATTCCTGGATATCGCGATGCCGCGTCAAGCGTTGCTAGCTGAAGTCAGAATCACCGTATGAATAAGATCGTGGTAGTGGATTACGGCATGGGCAACCTGCGTTCGGTTGCGCAGGCGCTGCGCCAGGTGGCGCCGGAAGCCGACGTTCGCATTTCCGGCGAGGTCGCCGACATCCGTGCGGCCGATCGCGTCGTACTGCCGGGGCAGGGTGCGATTCCCGACTGCATGCGTTCGATGCAGGCCGCCGGCTTGCAGCAAGAATTGATGCTGGTCGCGCGCAATAAACCGTTGTTCGGCGTTTGTGTCGGCGAGCAGATGATGCTCGACTGGAGCGAAGAGGGCGACACGCAAGGCCTGGGACTTTTCCCCGGCAAGGTCGTGAAGTTCCGCCTGGAAGATCGCCTGCAGGAAGACGGTTCGCGTTTCAAGGTGCCGCAAATGGGCTGGAACCGCGTGCGCCAGACGATGCCTCATCCGCTCTGGGAAGGCATTGCCGACGACAGCTACTTCTATTTTGTGCACAGTTACTATGCTGTTCCGGAACAGCGTGCGCACATTGCCGGCGAGACGCCGTACGGCGAAACATTCTGCAGCGCGATTGCGCGCGATAATATCTTCGCGACGCAGTTCCATCCGGAAAAGAGTGCTTCGGCCGGACTGCAGCTGTACCGTAATTTCGTTCACTGGAACCCATAATCCGCCCAGCCGGACTTTCATCCATTCAACCACCCGACAGAACCATGCTGCTCATACCTGCCATCGATCTCAAGGACGGCCATTGCGTTCGCCTGAAACAAGGCGATATGGATCAGGCCACCGTATTTTCCGACGACCCGGGCGAGATGGCTCGCCATTGGTTGGCACAGGGGGCGCGCCGCCTGCATCTGGTCGACCTGAACGGCGCCTTTGCCGGCAAGCCGAAGAACGAGCCGGCCGTCAAATCCATCCTGCAGGCCGTGCGTGAATACGCGGATGCCAACGGCGTGGAACCGATTCCGGTCCAGCTCGGTGGCGGCATTCGCGATCTGGATACGATCGAGCGCTATCTGGACGATGGCTTGTCCTACATTATCATCGGTACCGCCGCGGTCAAGAATCCGGGCTTCCTGCATGATGCGTGCAGTGCGTTTCCGGGGCAGATCATCGTCGGCCTGGATGCGAAGGACGGCAAGGTGGCGACCGATGGCTGGAGCAAGCTGTCGGGCCACGAAGTGATCGACCTGGCGAAAAAATTCGAGGATTACGGCTGCGAAGCCATCGTTTACACCGACATCGGCCGTGACGGCATGATGGGCGGTGTCAACATCGATGCGACCGTCAAGCTGGCACAGAGCATGACGATTCCGGTCATCGCCTCGGGCGGCGTACATAACGTGAAGGACGTCGAAGCGCTGTGCGCCGTGCAGGATGAAGGCATCGAAGGCGTGATCTGCGGCCGTTCGATTTACGAAGGCACGCTGGATCTGCGCTCGGCGCAGGAGCGTGCAGACGAACTGAGCGGCATCGATCCGTCAACGGAAACCGAATGACGCTGGCAAAACGCATCATTCCCTGTCTCGACGTGACTGCCGGTCGCGTCGTCAAGGGTGTCAATTTTCTCGAACTGCGCGACGCAGGAGATCCGGTCGAGATCGCCCGCCGCTACGATTCGCAAGGCGCGGACGAAATCACTTTCCTCGATATCACGGCGACTTCCGACGGCCGCGACCTGATCCTGCACATCATCGAATCGGTCGCATCGCAGGTTTTCATTCCGCTGACGGTGGGCGGCGGTGTGCGTTCGGTAGAGGATGTGCGCCGGCTGCTCAATGCCGGTGCCGACAAGATCAGCATCAACAGCTCGGCGATCAGCAATCCGCAGCTGGTGGCGGATGCATCGAGCAAATACGGTTCACAGTGCATCGTTGTCGCGATCGACGCGAAGAAATCGGCGGACGGCCGCTGGGAAGTTTTCACGCACGGCGGACGCAAGGCGACCGGGCTGGACGCAGTCGAATGGGCGAAGAAGATGGAAGGCCTGGGCGCCGGCGAAATCCTGCTGACCAGCATGGATCGCGACGGCACCAAATCCGGTTTCGATCTGCCATTGACGCGCGCGGTATCCGACGCGATCGGCATTCCCGTCATCGCATCCGGCGGCGTCGGCGGCCTGCAGGATCTGGCCGACGGCATCAAGCAGGGCCATGCGGATGCGGTGCTGGCCGCCAGTATCTTTCACTACGGCGAGCACACGGTGCCGGAAGCCAAGCGCTTCATGGCAGATCAAGGTATTCCAATGAGGTTGACATGACCGCCAACGCAAAATGGCTCAACAAGGTCCAATGGGATGAACACGGCCTGGTGCCGGTCATCGCACAGGAAGTCGGCAGCAACGACGTGCTGATGTTTGCATGGATGAACCGCGAAGCATTGGCGAAAACCGTCGAAACCGGCGAAGCCGTCTACTGGAGCCGCTCGCGCAAGAAGCTGTGGCACAAGGGAGAGGAATCCGGACACACGCAGAAGGTGCATGAAATTCGTCTCGACTGCGACGAGGACGTCGTGCTGCTGAAGGTGGAGCAGGTCGGCAGCGTGGCCTGTCATACCGGCCGGCATTCGTGCTTCTTCCAGAAATTCGAAGGCGATGCGGCAGGCGGCGACTGGCAGACGGTCGAGCCCGTGCTGAAGAATCCCGACGATATCTACAAGTAAGGACTTCCCCAAATGAGCGACATTCTTGAGCGTCTGGCCGAGGTCATCGAATCGCGCAAGCCTGGCAATGGCGGCGATCCGGAGAAATCCTATGTGGCGCGTCTGTTCGCCAAGGGTGACGATGCCATCCTGAAGAAGATCGGCGAGGAAGCGACTGAAGCCGTGATGGCGGCGAAAGATGCACGTGCCGATGGCGACAAGTCCAAGGTACTGTACGAATGCGCGGACCTGTGGTTCCATTCGCTCGTCATGCTGGCGCAATTCGATCTGAAGCCGCAAGACGTATTGAACGAGCTGGCGCGCCGCGAAGGCTTGTCGGGGCTGGAAGAAAAGGCGGCTCGCCCGCAGTGACGAGCCAATCCGGGTTGCACATACTGTCGAGACGGAGCACAAGGTTTGGATAATTGCATCTTCTGTAAAATCGCCGCCAAGCAGATTCCATCGAAACTCATCCATGAAGACGAGGATCTGCTGGCTTTCCACGACATCAATCCGGCTGCACCGGTTCACTTTCTGATTGTTCCGAAGAAACACATCGCCACGCTGGCCGATTGCACGGCGGACGACCAGGCGTTGTTGGGTAAAATGTTTCTGCTGGCGCCGAAGCTGGCACAGCAGCACGGCTGCGGCTTCAGCATGGAAGACGGCCAGCCGGCAGGCGGTTTCAAAACGCTGTTCAATGTCGGACCGAACGGCGGACAGGAGGTGTACCATCTGCACATGCACGTGCTGGGCGGGCCGCGTCCGTGGAATCGTTCGATGGCCTGACGTATAAGATATTTCTGGGCGGAATACGCCATCAAGGAGAAAGCGCAATGGGTTCATTCAGCATCTGGCACTGGCTGATCGTTCTGGTCATCGTGATGCTGGTCTTCGGTACCAAGAAGATCGGTAATATCGGCTCCGATCTCGGCAAGGCCGTCAAGGGTTTCAAGGACGGCGTGAAGAATGGTGACGAGGAAGAAAAATCGCCGGCCCAGCAGGTCGCCGACAAGAGCACGGTTGACGTCGAAGTCAAAGAGAAATCGAACACCTGATCCTCACATCCGCACGATCTGAAGTGCGGTTGATGCGGAAGGCGTATACAGGATTGGTGTACACATGATCGATATCGCCTTTTCAAAACTTGCGATCATCGGCGCTGCGGCGCTGGTCTTCATCGGCCCGGAACGACTGCCGAAAGTCGCGCGCATGGCCGGCACATTATTTGGCCGGGCGCAACGCTACATCAATGACGTCAAATCCGAAGTCAGCCGCGAAATGGAGCTGGAAGAACTGCGCAAGATGCATCAGGATGTGCAGTCTGCCGCCGGCGATATGGAGCGATCGATTGCACGCAACCTGACGCAGACCGAGGACGAATTGCGTTCGGTCTGGGACGATACGCCGGCAGGTTCACAACCGGAAACGATGGCATCGTCGCTGGAAAACCATGTGGCTGCGAAATCGAAGAATTTCCGCAAGAAGAAACTGGCGCATACATCGGCCGTGCCATCGTGGTACAAGCATCGCAGCGGCCAGCGTTCTCGCGTGATTTCCGGTGCGGCGCGCATGGCGAAGTACCGTGCTGCCGGTGCGCGCAAGACATCGTCCTTTTTCTCCTGATGAGGCCATCGTTGCCAGCCATTCGTCGCTTCTTGTTCGTCACCATCATTGAAAAATCATGAGCGGCAGCGAAGAATCTTTCATTTCCCACCTGATCGAATTGCGCAGCCGGCTGATGAAGGCGGCGCTGGTCGTGATCGTCGTTTTCCTCTGTCTCATGCCCTGGGCCGGCACGATTTACGATTATCTGGCCTTGCCGATGATGCAGTCGCTCCCGCAGGGCAGCAAAATGATCGCCACAGGCGTCATCACGCCTTTCCTGATTCCGGTCAAGGTGACGATGCTGGTCGCCTTCATTATTGCGCTGCCGTGGGTGCTGTATCAAATGTGGGCGTTCGTTGCACCCGGTCTGTATGCGCATGAGAAGAAGCTGATCGCGCCGCTGGTGATTTCTTCCTCCGTGCTGTTTATCGCCGGCGTGGCATTTTGCTACTTCCTGGTGTTCGGCGTCATTTTTCACTTCATCAATAATTTCGCGCCGCACTCGATTTCGGTTGCACCGGACATCGACAGCTATTTCGGTTTCGTGATGACGATGTTCATCGCCTTCGGCCTGACTTTCGAAGTGCCGGTCGTGGTGATCGTGCTGGTAAGGATGGGGTTGGTATCGGTCGAGAAGTTGCGCCAGATGCGGCCTTACGTCATCGTCGGCGCATTCGTCGTTGCGGCCGTGGTAACGCCGCCGGATGTGATGAGCCAGATGCTGCTGGCGGTACCGCTCTGCCTGCTGTTTGAAATCGGCCTGCTGCTGGCGCCGATGTTTGCGCGCATCACGCGTGCGCCGGCCGAATCGGAATCGCTCTGATTCTTTTGCCCTGATTTATCCGATCAAACCTGCCGCAGCCAGTCGATCAGCGGCCAGGCATCCTTGAAGCCGGCCATCAGCGTTTTTTCCAGAACGTCACCATCTTTCGGCACCGGCATTTCCTGCCAGACGATGAAGCTCTTCAGCTTGATGTATTCCGCATGCGGACCGTCGGCGGTGAAGCCTTTCGGCGGCCGCGTCAGTTTGCCTTCTTCCTGCAGATCGCCATAAGTTCGGGCCAGATTCCGATTCTTCAGCATTTTCGCAAAACCCGCCGGATCGTCGAGCACGCGCCGGCGTATCGCGCGCAGCCGGTCCGATGGCGGCATGTATTCGCCGCCGGCGAACAGCAGCTTGCCTTGCTGGTCGATATGGAAGTAATAGGCGGGGCCACCGCCCTGGCTGGGTTTCTTCAAGCCGCTTGCCGTCAGCGCTGCCGAGAAATGCGTCTTGTAGGGAATCTTTTCCCGTGAAAAGCGCATATCGCGATTGATGCGGAACAGCGCTTTCTTTGGATTGCATTGCGCAATGGCCGGATCGAACTTGCTGATGCCGGCGATCAGATGGATCACCAGTTCGAGAAACTCGGCGCGCAGGATGTCGTAGCGCGGCTTGTTCATGACGAACCACGCGCGATTATTGTTTTCCGCGAGTTCGGCAAGATATTGTTTCAGGTCGCGGACATGCATGCGTTTCCCCGTTCTTCCTGTTTGGCCGGTGGCTTATTCAGATTCCCGTGGCGGCGCTTTCGGGCGCACGCCAACCAGCACGTTCAATGTTGTTTCCTGATTGCGTCGCAGCACGACGATGGCCGCTTTCTTGCCGGGCTGCAGTTGCGCGATCTGGTTCAGCATGTCGGACATGTCGACAACCGGTTTGCCTTCGACCGAAACCAGGATGTCGCCCGGCTGCATGCCGGCCTTGTCCGCCGGACCGCCGCGCAGCACGCCAGCGATGATGGCTCCCGAGCTTTTCTTGAGATTGAAGCTTTCGGCCAGCTCCGGTGTGATGTCCTGAGGTTCGACGCCGATATAGCCGCGAATCACCTGGCCGTTCTTGATGATGGCGTCCATCACCGACTTGACCGTCGTCACCGGAATCGCGAAGCCGATGCCGAGCGAGCCGCCGCTGCGCGAATAGATCGCCGTGTTGATGCCGAGCAGATTGCCGTTGGCATCGATCAGCGCGCCGCCGGAGTTGCCGGGATTGATTGCGGCGTCGGTCTGGATGAAGTTTTCGAATGCGTCGAGAATGCCGAGATGGTTGCGGCCAAGTGCTGAAATGATACCCATCGTCACCGTCTGGCCGACACCGAACGGGTTGCCGATTGCCAGCACGACGTCGCCGACGCGGGCTTCCTCGACGCGGCCCAGCGTGATGGCCGGCAGGTTATCGAGATCGATCTTGACGACGGCGAGATCCGTTTCCGGATCCGAGCCGACCACCTTGGCGAGCGCCTTGCGACCGTCGGCCAATGCAACTTCGATTTCATCGGCGGCTTCGACTACGTGGTTGTTGGTCAGGATGTAGCCCTGCGCACTGACGATGACGCCGGATCCGAGGCTGACCTGCTTTTCCTGCTCCTCGTCGAAGCGATCGCCGAAGAACTTGCGGAAGAACGGGTCATCCATGAACGGATTCTGTACCGGCGCCGCCGTCTTGCTGGTGAAGATGTTGACCACCGACGGCATCGCCAGCTTGGCGGCTTCGCGGTAGGAAGACTGGATCGGCGCCGTATTCGGCGGCGCTTCCAGCATGGGGACGGACGTTGCACTGCGCACTTTCTGCGCGGTGCCGAGGACGCCGCCAGCCCATTCGGGTTTCAGGGTCGTTACAATGAACAAGATCGCCAAACCGACGGTTACGGTTTGCGCAAACAACAGCCAGAGACGTCGCATAAAAAGCAGGAAGATGAGTCTGAAAATGATCGCCAGAGACGAACTTGCCGGATATCTGTCCGGCACGCT
>DATDLO010000221.1:0-3014 GCA_036519215.1 Oxalicibacterium sp. | reverse complement strand
GGATAACGTCACACGTGCGATTCAGCGCGGCACCGGCACGCTGGACGGCGTCAACTACGAAGAAATCCGTTACGAAGGCTACGGCATCAGCGGTGCCGCCATTCTGGTCGACTGCATGACCGACAACCGCGTTCGTACGGTGGCGGAAGTGCGTCATGCGTTTTCCAAGTTCGGCGGCAACATGGGTGCCGAGGGTTCGGTTGCCTTCATGTTCAAGCACTGCGGCCAGTTTTTGTTTGCACCCGGCACCGACGAAGACAAGCTGATGGAAGCCGCACTCGAAGCCGGCGCCGACGACGTGACGACTGACGACGAAGGCGGTATCGAAGTGCTGTGCCCGCCGCACGATTTTTCCGCCGTCAAGGATGCGCTGGAAGCGGCGGGCTTCAAGGCCGAAGTGGCCGGAGTCGTGATGAAACCGTCGACCGAAACCGTATTCGAAGGCGACGACGCCGTCCGCATGCAAAAGCTGCTGGATGCACTGGAAAACCTGGACGACGTACAGGAGATTTACACGAACGCCGTCATCAATGAAGCGTGAAGACGGCGCAATGAAAGTGCATAAATTCTGTGGACAGGCTCCGCTTTTTTCTTGCACTTCATCTTTCCGCAGACGGCTTTTTAAAACAACGCGCGGTATGCCTGCATGCCGCTTCGATCAGGCAGCAAACATCTCATGAAAATTCTGGTAGTCGGCTCAGGTGGCCGCGAACACGCCCTCGCATGGAAACTGGCGCAATCCGAACGCATCCAGATGGTCTATGTCGCGCCCGGCAATGGCGGCACCGCGTTGGATAACCGCCTGGAAAATCTCCCGATCACCGATCCGGCTGCGCTGGTGGAATTCGCGAAAAAGGAACACATCGCATTGACCGTGGTCGGCCCGGAAACCCCGCTGGCCGCCGGCATCGTCAACATCTTCCGCGACAACGGCCTGAAGATTTTCGGCCCGACGCGCGAAGCCGCGCAACTGGAAAGCTCCAAGGATTTCGCCAAGGCCTTCATGAAGCGCCACGACATCCCGACCGCCGAATACCAGACCTTCTCCGACCTGCAGGCCGCGCACGATTACATCGATGCCAAGGGCGCGCCCATCGTCATCAAGGCCGACGGCCTGGCAGCCGGCAAGGGCGTGGTCGTCGCGATGTCGCGCGCGGAAGCGCATGCGGCAGTCGACATGATGCTGTCGGATAACAAACTGGGCGATGCCGGCGCGCGCGTCGTCATCGAGGAATTCCTCGACGGCGAGGAAGCCAGCTTCATCGTGATGGTCGACGGCAAGAACGTCCTGCCGCTGGCCACCAGCCAGGATCACAAGCGCCTGCTGGACGACGACGAAGGTCCGAACACCGGCGGCATGGGCGCCTATTCGCCGGCGCCTATCGTCACGCCATCGCTGCATGCGCGCGTGATGCGCGAAATCATCCAGCCGACCGTGCAAGGCATGCACAAGGATGGCATTCCGTTCACCGGCTTCCTGTACGCCGGCCTGATGATCGACGACAAGGGCAATCCTAAGACGCTGGAATTCAACTGCCGCATGGGCGATCCGGAAACGCAACCGATCATGGTGCGCCTGAAGACCGATCTGGTCACCGTGATGGAACACGCCGTCAACGGCACGCTGGACAGCATCGAACTCGAATGGGATCGCCGCACCGCGCTGGGCGTGGTGATGGCCGCACACGGTTATCCGGAATCGCCGCGCAAGAATGATCTGATCACCGGCATCGCCGCCGAAACGCCGGACAGCGTGACCTTCCATGCCGGCACCGTGCTGGAAGGCGACAAGCTGAAGACCTCCGGCGGCCGCGTGCTGTGCGTGGTCGGCCTCGGCGACAGCGTGAAGATGGCGCAGAAGAAAGCCTACGAAGCGGTCGACCAGATCCATTTCGACGGCATGCAGTTCCGCCGCGATATCGGCTGGCGCGCGCTGAAGCGGCCTTGATGCGGCTTTGATGCACGTCGCCTGCCTCGCTGCATGACCCGTCGTTACGTCGTACCACTCGCCGCACCGCTTCTGCTGCTGGCGCTACAGGCTGCGACTGCGCAGGCGGCGAATGAAACAACGGTAAAGAATGCGGCAGTGAAAGCTGCAATGGTGGGCGATGCAAAAAAAGGCCGTACTGCCTTCGCCAAATGCGCGAGCTGCCATGAAGTCGGCCGCGCGGCGCACGGTGGCTTCGGCCCGCAACTGAATGGCATCGTCGGCCGGCAAGCCGGCGCCAGCACGGATTTCCGCTATTCGCCTGCGATGAAGCAAGCGGGTTTCGTCTGGACAGAAGACAGGCTGCGCGCCTTTCTCAAATCGCCGGACGACGTCGTACCCGGCAACAAGATGCGTTTCTGGGGATTGCGCAGCGACGGGGAGATCGACGATCTGCTTGCCTACCTGCGCACTTTCCCGGCTTTGCCCCCACCTTCACGCAGCCCCGGCAAACCCTGAATTTCTCATTCCGCGCACAGGGATTGCGCAGAGTAAAATCCGCTGAACCCATCCTACAGATATCCATGACCTCTCCCGACACTGACGCCGTACGCAACTATCTGCAGGATCTGCAGGCACGCATCGTCGCCGGGCTGGAACAGGCCGACGGCAAGGCTTTCCTTGTCGATAGCTGGCAACGCCCGGAAGGCGGCGGCGGTATTTCGCGCATCATCGAGGAAGGCAATGTCTTCGAACGCGGCGGCGTCGGCTTCTCGCACGTGCTCGGCAGCAATCTGCCGCCTTCTGCCGCAGCGAACCGGCCCGAACTCGCCGGCCGCAATTGGGAAGCGATGGGTGTGTCGCTGGTGCTGCATCCGCGCAATCCGTATGCGCCGACCGTGCACATGAATGTGCGTTTCTTCGTCGCGACGAAGCAAGGTGCGGAAGCCGTCTGGTGGTTCGGCGGCGGCATGGACCTGACGCCGTACTACGGCTTCGCCGAAGACGCGCAGCATTTCCATCGCGCCTGTCGCGATGCGCTGCAACCGTTCGGCGACGACCTGCATCCGCGCTACAAGAAGTGGTG
>DATDLO010000220.1:0-6798 GCA_036519215.1 Oxalicibacterium sp. | reverse complement strand
CGAATCCCATCATTGCGCTGATCCAGGAAGGCATCAATGCGATGGGACAAATCACGGTGGCGTTCACACCGCTCTCCTGACACCTCAAAATCCGAACGAAAAAAAGGCCGGCAGTCAGCCGGCCTTGGCTCAACCGTATTTGTGAAAATCAGCGCAACAGGTCGAACAACGACAGGCCTGCAGTCTGCACAAAAGTCTGCTGCGCCGCAGTCAGCGTGTATTGCTGCTGCGTAAAGCGCGAATACGCTTCGACCGGATCGATATCGACCAGATCCGACAGGTTCTGCTGGTACTGGATATCGAGACTGGAACCTTCGCTGTCCAGCGAATCGATTTCCTTCAGGCGTGAACCGATGGTGGAGCGGACCGCGGAAACGTTTTCCAATGTGTTGTCCAGATTGTTGTTCGCAGTATTCAGCGCATTCGTCAGGCGCGCCTGACCGTCCGCGTCGGTGGCCGGCTGCTGCAATGCGTTGATCAGGTTGGTGATCGTGGTGAAGACACTTTCCGTCGTGCTCGGCTGCACGCTGAAGCTGTCGCCGTCGGCCGGTTCGCCCTGGATATCGAAGCGCACGCCATCGAATTCGATCGGCTCACCGCTGGTGTACGGCTGATCCGTCAGCACGGCGCTCGGCGGCACGACGGTGTTGTCCGTCACTGTGTAGGTCGTGACGTTGGTTGCCGGATCGATGGTGAAATCGATCGAGTAATTGTGTTTTGTCAGCTGCGACAGATCGGTGACCGAACCGGTGCTGACGATGCCGCTGCCGGTATTGCCGGCGCCGGCAGCCGTCACGAAGCGGCCATTGCCGGTCATGCCGCCCTCGAACACGGCACTGCCGGAATCGCTGGAAGCGATCTGGCGCGATGCGCCGATCTGCAGTTGACGCTGGCCCTGGTCGCCGTTGTAGGTGGCGCCGGTCGGCGTCTTCGTGAACGGCTGGGTGTTGGTCTGATAGCCGGCGAAGATGTAGTTGCCGTTGCCGTCGCGCGTATTGGCGAAGCCCAGCATTTCGTCTAAGCTGGTTTTCAGTTCGGCCAGATAAGTCTGGCGCTGGTCGTCGCTCAGCGAACCGTTGCCGGCGCCGACCACCACGCTTTTCAGCGATGTCAGCATGTCGCCAATGCTTTGCATCACGCTCTCTTCCTGCGACAGCGCATTTTTTGCATTATTGCGATTGGTCGCGAACTGGTCGTTCATCGAGATCGCCTGATTGACGCCCACTGCCGAAGCGGCGGCAATCGGATCGTCCGCCGGCGTCAGCACGCGACGGTTGGTCGAGATCTGCTGCTGCGTCTTCGCCATTTCGGCACGCAGCTCCGATATCCGGCTGGAGCCCATCTCAAATATCATGTTGGTGCTGATACGCATGGCGTCAATCCTCAATATTCAATGTCAACGCAGCGAGATCAGGACGTCGAACATGTCGCTCGCCGCCTGCATGACCTTGCCCGATGCCTGGTAAGCCTGCTGGTAACGCAGCAGATTGGTCGCTTCCTCGTCGAGGTTGACGCCCGACTGCGACTGTTGCGCATCCAGTACCTGTTTCAACAGCGTCGCTTCGGCATCGCTGCTGGCTTTCACTTCGCTGGTCTTGTTGCCGACGAAGCTGACAAGCTGCGCATAGGCGCTGTTGTAGCTGGCGGTACCACCCTGCAGCGCATTCTTGGTCTGCAGCTCGCCCAATGCCAGCATGTTGCGGTTGTCGCCGTCGCCGTTGGTGTTGTTGCTGATCGTGAAGGTGTCGCCGTCGGCGGGCGCGCCCTTGATCTGGACTTCGACACCGCCGAAGGAAATCGTCGCGCCGTCAGTGAACGGCACCGGTGTGCCGGCCGGATAGACGGTCGGCGTGCCGTTGACCGTTACCGTCACGTCCATGCCGGCCGGGAAGCCGCTGAAAGTGCCTGCGGCGGAATCGTAGGTCAGCGTCGCCGGCAATGCCGCGGCGGTCGCCGCATCGAAATCCGCATTGATGACACCGGCGCTGATCGAGCCGGTGCCGGTATTGGCGGTCGGTGCGGCAGTACGGATCGGTACGGCTGCGGCGATGTCCTTGACGTCGCTGATCAGCACCTTGAAATCCTGCGCACCGCCCGCCGTCGGACGAATCAGGAATTCGTCGCCTGCGTCCATGTCGGTGCCAGTCGCCAGCGAGAAGGTCACGCCGTCGATCTCTCCCGGAAAAGCCGGATCGGCATAGACGACCGTATTGTCCGGCAGGCGCGTGACGCGATAGTCGGTGCCGTTGAAGGTCAGGCGGTAATCATTGGTCGTCAGCGCATCGACGTCGGTGATGGTGGCGCTGATTTCGGCATCGCCGTTGTTCGCCGTGCTGCCGCTGACCAGCGGCTGCGCAACATTGAAGAAATCGCCGCCGAGTTCGCCGTTCTGGTCCTGACCGAGGCGATGCTGCGCATTGAAGGTCGATGCCAGGCCGATTGCAATACGACCCAGTGAATTCTGGATCTGGTCCAGCGTCTCGCTGCGATAGGTGAACAACCCGCCGAGGTTGCCGCCGGCCAGTGCGCTTTCCGAAAGGATGCTGCTGGTGCCGTTGGCCGACATGTAGGAAACTTCCAGACGATTCGCATCGGTCGGCGACTGCACTGCCGCCAGTTGCATCGCCTGATTGCCGATCACCAGCGTCTGGCCATTGCCGATGGAAACCGTATAGCCGTTGTCCTGCTTGGAAACCGTCACCTTGACCTGCTTGGCCAGTTCGCCAATAACGTAATCGCGCTGATCCAGCAGATCGTTCGGCGGCTGGCCGGTGCTGCCTGCCTTCAGGATCGCTTCGTTCAGCTTGGCGATCTGCTGCGCATAGGAATTGATGCTGGTGACGGCACCTTCGATTTCGCTGTTGACGCCATCCTGCATGCTGCGGAATTGCGCATCCAGGCTCTGGAAACGCGCCGCCATCGTCTGCGCGCCGGAAAGCATCGACTGGCGCGAGGCCACCTGCCCCGGATTCGCGACCAGATCCTGCACGCCGGCAAAGAAGCTGTCGAGCACCGGCGCCAGACCCGCGGTCGGATCGGCGATCATGTTGTTGACCTTGTTGATCTGCGCGTAATAGGTCGACAATTGGCTGGCCGTCGCGGTTCCGCTGACAGCCTGCGCGCCGAGGAATTCGTTGTAGATGCGCTGGATCGTCTGCACCTGCACACCGTTGCCGATGAAACCGATGCCACCCAGGTTCTGGCCGTCCATCGACGCCTGGATCACCTGCTGCCGGTTGTAGCCGGGCGTCGCCTGATTGGCGATGTTGTGACCGGTCGTGGCGATACCTGCCTGGGCTGCGGCAAGTCCACTCTGGGCGATGCTGAAGATATTGGCCATGATCTATTCGTTAACCCTATGTTGGCGTGTACGGCACATCGATGGAAAACTTGAGCCGGCTTGAGCCGCAATTCATGCCGAAATTGCAATGACTGCAACTTCGGCAACTGCAGTAACTGTTGTGTGATGCCGGCGCAATCGATGTGTCAGACGGAGAGCTTGTTGTTGATGATGTTGGTCAGTTTTGCCGCATAGTTCGGATCGGTCGCGTAGCCGGCGCGCTGCAGGCCCTGCGCGAAACCGTGCACGTCGTTCGCATTGGCCAGGACTTTCTCGTAGCGCGGATTGCTGCGTAGCAGGTTCGCGTAATCGCGGAACGAATCGGCGTACGAATCGTAGGCGCGGAATTTTTCGACGCGCTTCTGCGGTACGCCGTTCACATATTCGGTGGTGACCGCGTCCACGGTCTTGCCCTTCCAGTTGGCACTGGCCTTGATGCCGAACAGGTTGTGGCTGCTGCTGCCGTCGGCCATCTTCATCACGTGCTTGCCCCAGCCGCTTTCCAACGCTGCCTGTCCCAGCATGAACTTTGCCGGAATGCCGGTGGTCCGGCTGGCAGCTTGCGCATGCGGCATCAATGCATCTTGGAAGGCCTGCACGTGCGCCGGCCTAGATGCATCGCCTGCATCGTTTGCCGCCTGTGTCGTACGCACCGCACGTGGCGACAGCGAACGCAGCAGGTCGTTATTCAGGTTGGTGCGCAAATCCTGCGGCTGGCTATTGCCATTTGCCGCCGCTGCATCGTCCTGCACCGCATTGCCCGGCAGGTTCGACAGCTGACGGATCAGCACATCGGCCAGGCCGATGCCGCGGCTCGCCATGTTCTGGCTCAACTGCTGATCCAGCATCGACTGGTACATCTTGGTCTGCTGGTTATCGAACACGCCGTCCTGCGGCGTGGCTTCACGCATGCTCTTCATCATCATGTTCACGAACAGCGCTTCGAACTGCTTGGCGGTCGCCTTCAGCGCTTCCGGCGAATTTTTCCGCGCAGCGATCTTCAGCGATTCGATGCTGTTGGCATCGATCGCCAGATTGTTCGTGCTGTCGATGGGCGATGTGCTCATGCGTGGATGGTCTTTAGATGATTTCCAGTTCGGCGCGCAGCGAGCCCGCTGCCTTCATTGCCTGCAGGATCGCCAGCAGATCCTGTGGCGTCGCACCGATCGAATTCAATGCCTTGACCACATCGGCCAGCGAAGCCGAATTCTTCAGCAGGATGACCTTGCCCGGATCCTTGTTGATCTCGATCTGCGACTGCTGCGCCACCACGGTCTGGCCGCCGGAGAACGGCGCCGGCTGGCTGATGACCGGTTGCGTATTGATCGTCACCGACAGGTTGCCGTGCGATACCGCGCAAGTGTCTAGCGTCACGTTCTGGTTCATCACGACGGAACCGGTGCGCGCATTCATGATCACCCTGGCGCCGACTGGCGCTGGCGTGACGTCGATGCTCTGCAGCGAGCCGAGGAAGCTGACGCGCGCGTTGTTGTCCACCGGTGCACGCACCTGGATCACGCGGCCGTTCTGCGCCAATGCCGTATCCGCGCCGAAGCGCTTGTTGACCGCATCGACGACGCGGCTGGCAGTGGAGAAATCGGTGTCTTTCAATTCCAGCGTGATCGTGTCGCCCTGCGCCAGTGCGCTGGGTACCGAACGTTCGACCGTGGCGCCGGCCGAGATGCGGCCCACGCTCAGGTGATTGATCTGCGCCTTGCTGCCGTTGGCCGATGCACCCGCGCCGCCGACCACGACATTGCCTTGTGCCATACCGTAGATCTGGCCGTCTGCGCCTTTCAGCGGCGTCATCAACAGCGTACCGCCGCGCAGGCTCTTCGCATTACCCATCGACGATACGGTGACATCCAGCGTTTGTCCCGGCTGCGCGAATGCAGGCAGCGAAGCCGTAACCATGACGGCAGCAACGTTCTTCAGCTGCAGGTTGGTACCTTGCGGCATGTTAATGCCCATCTGCTGCAGCATGCTGGCCACGCTCTGGATGGTAAACGGCGTCTGCGTCGTCTGGTCGCCGCTGCCGTCCAGGCCGACCACGAGGCCGTAGCCAATCAACTGGTTTTCCCGCACGCCTTGCACGCTGGCGAGGTCCTTCAGGCGTTCTGCATGCGACGCGAACGGCAGCAATACGCAGGCTGCACAGGCGATGGCCTGCAGCATTTTCCTGAAAGATGAACGGATCGAATGCTTGTTGTTCATGACGTTTCCTTGCTCATTTCCTTGCTATTCCGCGCAGCCATCAAAGCGGCACTACGCTGAGGAAGAAGCGCGCCAGCATCGACATCACTTCTGCACCGTCGATATGGCTGCTGCTGCGGTATTCGATCTTTGCATCGGCGACCTGTTGCGACGACACGATGTTGCCGGCGGCGACCGTGCTCGGATCGATCACACCAGAGAAGCGGATGAACTCCGCACTCTTGTCCAGCGCCACCTGCTTTTCGCCGGCGACCACCAGGTTGCCGTTAGGCAGAACGTCGATCACGGTTACGCTCAGCGTGCTGATGAAGTTGTTGCTGGAAGTAACGGCACCCTTGTCCGCGTACTGCGACGACGTCGATGCGCTGGCGCTCAAACTCCTGGTAAAGCCTGGGAAAATTCCGAACAGATTCGGTGCAGCCGCAGCCACGGAACCCGTCTTGCTGGCCGAACTGCCTGCAGCCTTGCCGGCCGAGCTTTTTTCGTTGATGACGATGGTGATCGTGTCGCCGATCAGGCGCGCGCGCTTGTCTTCGAAAATCGGACGATAGGAAGAGTTCTGGAAGATCGCGCCATTGCCCGACGGCATAGCCGCATAGTTGGTCGGCCGCGCCGTCAGCGGCGTCTGCACAATGGTGCTCGGCGGCTGGGTTCCGCAGCCTGCCAGCAGGCCTGCTGCCACGATCATTGCCGTCAGGGTGGTTTTCATTGGATGCTTCCTTGCCTGGTGCGCTTGTTACGGTGTGATTACATCTGCGTCAGACGCTGCAGCATCTGATCGGAGGTAGTGATCGCCTTGCTGTTCATTTCGTAGGCGCGCTGCGTCTGGATCATGTTGACCAGTTCCTCGACGACGTTCACGTTCGACGTTTCGAGGTAGTTCTGCTTCAGCGTGCCCGAACCGTTGGTGCCCGGCGTGTTGGTGACCGGTGCACCGGACGCGGTGGTTTCCATGTACAGGTTGTCACCGCGGCTTTCCAGACCGCCCGGATTGATGAAGGTCGCCAGCTGGATCGAACCGATCTGCACGCTCAGCGGATTACCCGCCGTCGTCACGCTGACGATGCCGTCCGCCGAAATCGTCATGCTGGTCGCATCCGGCGGAATGGTGATCGCCGGATCGATCGGGAAGCCGCTGGCATTCGTCAACTGGCCCTGGTCATTGGTCTTGAAGTTGCCGTCGCGCGTGTAGGCAGTCGTACCGTCCGGCATCAGCACCTGGAAAAAACCGTCGCCGTCGATCG
>DATDLO010000219.1:0-2108 GCA_036519215.1 Oxalicibacterium sp. | reverse complement strand
ATGCAAGTGCGCTACCAGGCTGCGCTACGCCCCGAAGCGCGAGATTATAGCAGAGCATTGTTTGCGAAACATACATTGACTTCCTGTGTATCTGTACGTCATGTGCGGGTTAATGAGACGGTGAGAAGAGGTTGCGCAACGCAAGTGCATTGTGCGTGGCGGCGCCATGCATCGTATTGTCGAAGACGCACCACACTTGACGTTTCAGACGCATTTCTTCATCGAGCCGTTCGGCAAGCGCCGTAAGAAAATCATCGGAATACGATGATGCGTACATCTCCGGCGAGCCATGCAGACGGAAGTAACGGACGTCGGTGGCGGGAATGGGGGATGACGGCACGGGTTCGGGATCGGCGATCGCGCGCGCCACCGACCAGGTTTGCAGCATCTGTCTGGCTGCGCCGTCGTTCCAACTCCGGTGGCGCGGTTCGCAGACGACATAGCCGTCGAAGCGTTCGCGCAGGCGTGCCAGAAAATCGGCAACATCGGCTTGAACGAAAGCCAATGATGGCGGCAGTTGCAACAACAGACAACCCAGTTTTTCTTCGAGATGACTTACTTCGTAAAGAAAACGTTCCAGCAGTTCACCGCTGCTGCGTAGCCGCTGATTGTGCGTGATGTCGCGCGGGATTTTGATCGAGAAGCGAAACGTGTCTGGCACACTGTCGCGCCAGCGTGCATAAGTGGAAGGGCGATGAGAACGATAGAACGAGGAGTTGATTTCCACAGCGGAAAAGACGGCCGCATAACGCTGCAGATGGCTGCCGCCGGATGGGAAAGCTGATGCGTCCGCGGAAGGGATGTTCCAACCGGCGCAACCTATGTAGGGTTTCTTCACGGATGGCACATTTCAACTGCTTGGAATACTCATCCTGTCTCGCGGTGGCGTCATGTAGGGATCGCTCGGCAGACCTCGTTTGTGCGCGGTTGCACGATAACGTTTGACGATGCGTTCGCGCACTTCTTCTTCTATCGGTTTGCCGCTGAGGAAATCGTCGATCTGTTCGTAGCTGACGCCTAGCGCTTCTTCGTCCGGTTTTCCCGGTGCCAGGGTTTCCAGATCGGCGGTCGGTACCTTGTTGGCCATATCTTCCGGTGCGCCGAAGGCCAGCGCCAGTTGCCGTACCTGATGCTTGTTCAGGCCATAAAGCGGCGTGACGTCGGCCGCGCCATCGCCGAACTTGGTGAAAAATCCCATCAACGCTTCTGCGGCATGATCGGTGCCGATCACCAGGCCGTTGGTGGCGCCGGCTACCGAATAGTGGGCGATCATGCGCTGCCTCGCCTTGATATTGCCGAGGATGAAATCCTCTTGATATGCGCTTTCGAACGTCAGCCCGGCCTCACGCAATTGCTGCAGCATGGCATCGGCAGCCGGCTTGATATCGATCGTCAGTACGCGGTGTGGTTCGATCAGCTTCAATGCGCGTTGTGCGGCTTCTTCGTCGCTCTGGACGCCGTAGGGCAGGCGCAGCGCAATGAAGTCGGCCTGACGGCCGTGTCCCTTGGCCTGTTCGGCGGCATGTTGTGCCAGATAGCCGGCCACCAGCGAATCGACGCCGCCGCTGACGCCGAGTACCAGCGAATGCTTGTCGTGTTCGATCAACTGGTCAGTGAGGAAGGTGGTGCGGCGGACGATTTCGGCAGAGGGATTGAAGGCGTGCAGAACCTTCAACGCATCCATGATTTCCTGTTGTACTGGGTCGATGCCTGTTGTCAGCATATCGTTTTCCTCCAATGGCATTTCAGGGAATCCCGCGTTCCTGCTGCGATAGATGATGATAGAACAAGGCGCGTTCGATTGCGTAACGTGCGGCGGACTTCCTGACCGTATTGCGGTCGCCGCTGAAGCGGCGCATTTCGGTATAGGTTTGCATGCCGCCGCTGCGGAACGACCATGCCAGGCAGACTGTGCCGGCCGGTGTGCCGTCAGGCGCGGCATCCGGGCCGGCGACGCCGGTATTGGCGATGGATATGTCGCTGTTGCTGCTGCGCTTCAGCGCGCCTTCCGCCATTTCGGCGGCGACCTGTACGCTGGTCAGGCCGTGCTGCCGGATGGTGGCGGGAAGAACGCCGAGCAGCGCGTGCTTGGCTTCCGGCGAATAGGT